>DIGA01000071.1 GCA_002419365.1 Mageeibacillus sp. UBA5734
GGCTGGACATTCCCTGTAATGTCAGGCATAATCGACCAGTATCTATTACCAAAGGTTCCGGTAGTGTCCCCTTGCGATCATGCGAGCCAGGCCTTCCGTTTAACCTTCAATCAAGCCGGTGACAATTTTCACCCAAGCACAGGAGGAATCCCATGAAGAGAAGTCCCTTGTTCCTGACCCAGGCTGCGGTCATTGCTGCAGCGTATGTTGTTCTGACCCTGCCCTTTGCCCAGTTTGCTTTTGGCATGATCCAGTTTCGCCTGGCAGAAGCGTTGACCGTTCTGGCGGCGATGACCCCAGCTGCCATACCTGGCCTTTTTCTGGGCTGTCTTCTGGCCAATACACTGAATCCGATGTCCCTCGGTCCTGTCGACATCATCCTGGGCAGTCTGGCCACCTTGATCTCGGCCGTCGTTACCTGGAAACTATCCCGCGTTTTGGTTAAAGATTCGACCATGAACGCTGCTCGACAGATGCTGGTCATTTTCCCCGGTGTCATTTTCAATGCCCTGATCGTCGGTACGTATCTGCCCTTTTTACTCAGTGAAGGCGAACCTGTCACAATGGCGATGATCGCTTCTTTCGTAGGCTGGATATTCCTGTCCCAGACAGTGGTCATCTATTTGATTGGCTGGCCGCTCTGGACAGGGCTGAAAAGAACAAAAATCGTCCGCATTCCATAAATACGATCGATTGCTGACTTGTAACCCAAGCGCCTGCAAATTGATGTTCAGGAGAAGTCCATGGCCCATTATTATGATCAAAATCCGCAGTCTGAAAGCCAGGTCCGGACGTTTCAAACACGCATCCATGGCATTGATTTCGAATTCGCTACTGACAGTGGTGTGTTTTCGCGCAATCGGATGGATTACGGTACCGGGCTGCTGATTGATACGGTCATCAAAGACCAGCATAAAATGACTGGCAGACTGGCAGACCTTGGCTGCGGTTATGGCCCGGTCGGTATTGTCATGAAACGAGCCTTCCCATCACTGGACGTCATTCTCTGCGATGTCAATTCGCGCGCCCTCACCTTGGCCAGGAAAAACGCCCGGACCAATCAGGTGGCCTATTTGCAGATCGTTCAGTCGGATGCCCTGTCAGGCGTGGAGGGCCCTCTGGACTATGTGTTGACCAATCCCCCGATCCGGGCTGGCAAAGCAGTCGTCTACAGGTTCTTTTCCGAAGCCTGGGAAAAATTGGCATCGGGCGGATTGCTGTATGTTGTGATCCAGAAAAAGCAGGGTGCACCATCTGCACTTGCTAAAATCAAGGAATTGTTTGGGGAAGCCGAGGTCATAGAACATTCTGCCGGGTACTGGATCATCCGGGCCCGGAAACAATAAAGAGCATATGACAGAAAAAACACTTTGCTGATTGCCTGCAATGTGGTAACGTAGGAAGGTATTTTCTAATCCAGAAAGGTTGTGTCTTTTATGTCCTCTTGTAGCACATGTTCCAGCAAATCCAGTTGTTCATCGGCCACAGAAGGTGGTTCCTGTTCGACCGGAACCCCGACGAACCGTGCACCGATGCAGGCTGATCTGCATGAATTATCCCACGTCCGCAGCGTCATCGGCGTCGCCAGTGGCAAGGGTGGTGTGGGCAAGTCGATGGTGACGACCCTGCTGGCAGCCAATCTGGCCAGGAAAGGTCTTCGGGTTGGCATTCTCGATGCAGATATCACGGGGCCTTCGATCCCCAAGGCCTTTGGCCTCGAGGAACGCCTGCAAGGGTTTGACGGCGGTATTTTCCCGTCCAAAACGCTGCAGCTTGGCATCCGGATTGTTTCGATCAACCTGATGCTCGATGATCCGGAAGCGCCTGTCCTGTGGCGTGGTCCGATTGTTTCCGGCCTGGTCAAGCAATTCTATACCGACGTGCTCTGGGACCAGATGGATGTCCTGCTTCTCGATATGCCGCCGGGTACCGGCGACGTGCCGCTGACGGTCTTCCAGTCGATTCCACTGGACGGAATCGTTGTCGTCTCGACACCCCAGGATCTCGTTTCCCTGATCGTCAAGAAAGCCCGCACCATGGCGACCATGATGAATGTCAACGTGCTTGGTTTTGTCGAAAACATGAGCTTTGTCAAATGCCCCTCCTGCGATCTGGAGCATCAGGTCTTTGGCCCTGGCAAGACACGTGAAGCGGCAGCGGAACTCGGCGTTCCCCTGCTGGATTGCGTGCCGCTCGATCCGAAAATCACCGAGGCAATCGATGCTGGGCAGATCGAATCCTTCGAGAACGATTATCTGAGTGGTGCGATTGCAGCGATCGAATCGATCCTGCAGGACAAGCCCGAACTGCCGATGCGGCTTGGGCATGACTGATCTTATTCGGATCAGGAAACAGTTGAAGCCAGACCGGTATCAGCTGTTGGTCCGGATATGGGCGCCAGTCGTGCTCATCATGGTCATCATCGGGATAGTGCTGCTGCTTACCGCCTGCGGCCGATCCTCAGCCATCGGTTCGATCGATGACAGAGCCAGCCTCAGTGTCCTGAGCTTTGAAAGCATCGACGAAGAAACATCCGGTATTGTCTACCGCACTGTCGAAGATTTTCCGGCGTTCATTGCCCAGACCAAGGTGCCGGTCCTGCTCGTTTTCCATGCCCCGATGGACCCAGTCAATACCCGGGTCATCCCGCGCATCGAACAGCTGGCAGATGATCACCAGGGCCAGCTGGCCATCGTCTGGATCGATGCGACCGTTGAATCCAAACTGGCCAATGATTTCCAAGTCAACCAACTACCCCAGTTCACGATGCTGGTCGATGCGGTCATCAAGCGTTCGCTGATCGGCTATGGGGATAACGGCCAGGAACAGCTGGACCAACTGGTCAAAACCTACCTCGAACCATGAGCGACAACATGAACCATCCGATATCTGGCGAAAAGGTGCGTGCCCCGCACCTTTTTTTTTATCCGGTGTTCGGTTAGAGTGGAAATGAGAAATATAACCACCCAGAGGAGGCATGAGCCATGGATGACCGGATTATGCAGATTGCTGCCCGTTTGCGGGCTTTGCGCGAGGACAGTGGCCACTCAGTCGAATCCCTGGCCCGGGCGACCGGCGTGTCCGCAGACCTGTGCCGCCAGATCGAGAGCGGCCAGATCGACATCGGTTTTTCCTTTTTGTACAAGGCGGCAGAATTCCTGAAAGTCGACCTGACAGAACTTTTGACCGGTGAGCCAGCGCGCCTGGAAGGCTATGCCATTGTCAGAAAAGGTGAAGGCTTGCCGATCGATCGCCGGCGCGGATTTTCCTACCGGAATCTGGCTTACCGGTTCAAAGACCGCAAACTCGAACCGTTTCTGGTTACGGCTCCCTATGAGACGGGGGCAGAGGCGGCCAACATCGAACTCAACACCCATATCGGCCAGGAAATGGACCTGGTTCTATCTGGCAGCCTGAAAATCCAGATCGGCCCGCATGTGGAGGTCTTGAACGAAGGCGATACCATCTACTATGATTCCAGCCTGCCGCATGGCATGGTGGCCATCGACAACATGCCTTGCCAATTCCTGGCGATTGTTGTCCGACCCCATTAAATTTGACTCATAGTCCATCATAATCGGACAAGAAACGTGAAATAACAGGAGTTTATTACCATGCTGCATCTTTACCAGCGCTTTCTCGATGAAACAGTCGATGCCAACGGCGTCGTCACAGACTACCAGCTCAAAGTGCCAGGTCCCTTCAATTTCGCTTATGATGTCGTCGATGCCATCGCTGCAGCTGAACCCGGCCGCCGGGCGATGCACTGGTGCAATGAGGCAGGGGAGTCCAGAACCTTCACTTTTGCAGATTTAAAGGAGCAAAGTGACCGGACTGCGTCCTTTTTCCAGTCGCTAGGCCTGAAAAAGGGCGACCCCGTCATGCTGATCCTGAAACGCCATTATGAATTCTGGTTCGCCATCCTGGCCTTGCACAAAATCGGTGCCGTGGCGATTCCTGCGACCAACCAGCTGCAGGTCAAGGACCTGACGTACCGTTACCAGGCAGCCGATATCAAGGCCGTCATCTGTACCGGTGAGGGAGAGATCGCCGCTCATGTCGATGAAGCCGCAAGCCAGACTGGCCAGGAACTGGTCCGGGTCATGGTCCATGGCAGCCGGGATGGTTGGCTGTCCTTCCAGGATGGCCTGGACCAGAGCCAGACCTTTGTCCGGCCCACGGGTGACGCAGCTCCGGGCAACGAGGACAGGATGCTGCTCTACTTCACCTCTGGCACAACTGGCATGCCGAAAATGGTCACCCACGACTTCACCTACCCGATCGGCCACATCCCGACCGCCCGCTACTGGCACCGGGTTGATCCGGAAGGCCTGCACCTGACCGTTGCGGACACTGGCTGGGCCAAATCCGCCTGGGGCAAGATCTATGGCCAGTGGCTGATGGAAGCCGGTGTCTATGTCTACGATTACGACCGGTTCGTTCCCCAGGCCTTGCTGGCCAGGCTGCAGGACGACCGTGTCACGACCTTCTGTGCCCCGCCGACGCTGTATCGCTTCCTGATCAAAGAGGATCTGGCCCAGTACGACCTGTCTCACCTCCAGCACTGCACGATCGCTGGAGAAGCCCTCAATCCGGAAGTCTATGAGCAATTTCTCAAGGCGACCGGACTCGAACTCAAGGAAGGTTACGGCCAGACCGAGATGACCTTGGCGGTGGTGACCAATTACTGGATGAAAACCAAACCCGGTTCGATGGGCAAGCCCTCACCGGTCTACAACATTGTGCTGCTGGACGACGAGGGCAGGGAAGTAGCACCAGGCCAGTCTGGCGAAATATGCATCCGGATCGAGCCGGATACGCTGCCTGGCATGTTCCGTGGTTATTACCGCGATCCAGAACTGACCGCTCGAGTCTGGCATGACGGGGTCTACCACACCGGTGACCTGGCCTGGCAGGATGAAGAAGGCTACCTCTGGTTTGTCGGCCGGGCTGATGACATCATCAAAAGTTCGGGCTACCGGATCGGGCCCTTCGAAGTCGAAAGTGTCCTCATGGAGCACCCGGCTGTCCTCGAATGCGCCATCACCGGCGTACCGGATCCAGACCGCGGCCAGGTGGTCAAGGCCACCGTCGTGCTGGCCAGGGGCTATACCGCCAGCGAGGCCCTGAAAATCGAACTGCAAAATTATGTCAAGACGCACACAGCGCCCTATAAATACCCGCGCATCCTGGAGTTCGTCACCGAATTGCCGAAAACGATCAGCGGCAAAATCCGCCGCGTGGAGATCCGCCAGGGCAAATCAACCGGGCCCGAAGCTCCGGAGACGGACGACTGATGCTGGCATTCGAGTATCGAAGCACCATCGGCCAGGACAGCCACCGCTTTGTCGACCGCCTGAACCGTCCTGCCACAGCTGAGGAGCTCGCACGCCCCCTGCTTCTGGGTGGTTTCGTGATCCCTTCAGCGACAGGCCTGGCAGGGAACAGTGACGCCGATGTCATCCTCCATGCCCTGACCAATGCCGTGTCTGGACTGACCGGCGTCAACATCCTCGGCAAAATCAGTGACCAGATGTGCCTGGAGCAGGGGATCACCGACAGCCGGGCCTACTTGGAGCGTGCGTTACAGGACCTGGGTGACTGGCATATCACCCACCTGTCTTTGACCATCGAGGGCAAGCGGCCCCACCTGTCAGCCTGGATCGACTCGATACGTGAATCGATCGCACAGATCATCGGCATCGGACCGCGTGACATCGGAATCACGGCGACGACCGGCGAGGGGTTGACCGATTTTGGCCGTGGCGACGGTCTGCAGGTCTTTTGCATCCTGACGGCCCGGCGAGTGGATCAAACCTGAAACGTGTTTGCCGTTCCTGCGATCGCCTCACCGATCACCAGGTCTTCCGGTGTGGTCATCTTGATATTGGTGTAGTCGCCAGCCACCAGCCAGGTGGGCTGGCCGACTGCTTCCATGGCTGCCAGGTCATCCGTGACTTGGCGGCCATCTTTTTCGAGCTGTTCATAGGCCGATAGCAGCTGGGAGAAATAGGCACCTTGGGGGGTTTGCATCGCAAAGAGACGGCTGCGGTCCAAGGTTTGTTCGATCCTGCCATCCGGACTGACTACCTTGATCGTGTCCTTGACCGGAACGGCAGCGCCACAGGCACCCCTTTTTTCGGCGATGGCAGCGATGCAGCGGTCGAGGATCGCACCCGTGACAAAGCAGCGTGCGCCATCATGGACCAGGACCATGCTGGAAGATGCATCGGGCCGCATGACCTGGAGCTGGCGCAAGCCGGAAAGCACCGATGCCTGCCGGGTTTCGCCGCCATCGGCCAGGGCGACCAGCTTGCGCAGATCAAAGCGCTGGATCAGCAGAGCCATGGCTTCGCTTTCATCAGCAGCAGTCACGACCACGTATCCTGCCACCTGGCTATGCATCTCAAAAGCGAGCAACGTCCGGATGATCAGGGGCAAGCCTCCGACTTCGAGAAATTGCTTGTTGTGGCCAGCGCCCATCCGGCTGCCACTGCCTGCGGCAGGAATGACCACATAGACGGGGACAGGCTCTGCAGGGGTTGAGGGGGGCATGGGTTGTCCAGTCATGGTGGGCTACCTCCATCATTCAAATAAAATATCGAGGGCTTCGGTCATCCGGTCGATGTAATAGATCTCGCAGGTGTCGGGCAGCTTGACCTTGCCAAGGCTCGCGCGGCTGCTGGCTGGGACCAGGAAATAATCAAATCCCAATCGGCTGGCCTCGGAAATCCGGCGGTCGAGCTGGCTGACTGACCGTACCTCGCCCGCCAGTCCGATCTCTCCCAGGATGATCGTCTGCGCTTTGACCGGACGATTTTTGACGCTCGAAATGACCGCGCTGACGATGGCCAGATCCGCGGCTGTTTCAGAAATTTTCAGGCCGCCGACCACATTGAGGTAGGCATCGAGATTGCCCAGGCCGAGACCGAGTTTTTTCTCGACGACGGCCAGGAGCATGGACAGGCGGTTGCGCTCGATCCCCTGGGCCATGCGCAGCGGCGTGGCATAGGTGGTTTCATTGAGCAAGGCCTGCAGTTCGACCAGCAGGGGCCGGGTGCCCTCGAGACAGGCGGTGATCACCGATCCTGGCACCGCCAGGGGACGGCCATTGAGCAGCGCTTCCGACGCATTGGCGACGCAAGTCAGGCCGGAATCGCTCATTTCGAACAGCCCCAGCTCATCCGTGGCACCAAAGCGGTTCTTGACCGCGCGCAGCATGCGGATGTCCTGGTGGCGTTCGCCCTCGAAATAGAGGACGGTGTCCACCATATGCTCGAGCACGCGGGGTCCGGCGATTGCGCCATCCTTGGTGACATGGCCGACCAGGACGATCGTGATGCCCAGGTTCTTGGCCAGGCGCAGCAATCCGGCGGCAGCTTCCCGTACTTGGCTGACACTGCCCGGGGCCGAGCTGATCTCCTCGACATACAGGGTCTGGATCGAATCGACAATCGCCAGCTGGGGCCGGTTCTTTTCCAACGCCGCAGCGACGGTTTCAAAATCCGTCGCCGCGAGCAGCTGCACCCGTTCTGCCGGTGTGCCCAGACGATCGGCACGCAGACGGATCTGCTCCGGCGATTCTTCGCCAGAGATATAGAGCGTCTTGGTTTCTGGGGGCAGCAGGCCCAGAACCTGCAGGAGCAAAGTCGATTTGCCGATGCCAGGGTCACCGCCCAGCAGGATCAGGGACCCACGGACAAAGCCACCGCCCAGTACCCGGTCGAGCTCGGACAATCCGCTGGAGAGCCTCGTCTTGCGGTCAGCGACGACCTGGCCGAGATTGATGACCTCGGTGCGTCCCGCCCCAGAGACTCCCGCCATGTGCCCCTCATCCAGCCAGCTCGTGCGGCGTGATGGCTTGGTGCTGGTGGAACCGGTGACCACCCTTTCCTCAACGAGGGTGTTCCAGGCGCCACAGCCGGGACATTTGCCCAGCCAGCCGCTGGTCTCATGGCCACAATCGGTGCAGAAAAATCGGGTCTTGGCTTTGGCCATCTTGGGATCTCCTTTGCGGGTCATCGGTATTTTCATTATAATGGTAATGCCAATGGATAGAAAACCCATCAGGGAGGATCGACTCATTATGGAACGACTGATCGAACAAGTCCTGACTGCCAATCGTGAACTCCCAGCTCATCAGCTGGTCCTCTATACCTGGGGCAATGTCAGCGCCATCGACCGTGAACAAGGCCTGATCGCGATCAAGCCGAGTGGCATCCCCTATGAAAAGCTCCTGGCCCGCCACATCGTCGTCCTCGACCTCGAGGGCAAGGTCGTGCGTGGGACCTATCGCCCGAGCAGCGACACGGCTACTCACCTGGCCCTGTACCGCCGCTACCCGGACATTGGTGGCATCGTGCATACGCGCTCCCGCTGGGCCACGATCTGGGCCCAGGCCGAGCTGGACCTGCCGGCGTTTGGCACCAGCCACGCTGACCATTTCTACGGCGCGATCCCCTGCACCCGTCCCCTGACCGCCGAGGAAATCCACACCGACTATGAAAGCAATATCGGCAAGGTCATCCTCGAGACATTCGATGAGCGCCAGCTCGATCCTGCGACCGTGCCAGCGGTTCTGGTCGCCGCCCATGGTCCCTATTCCTGGGGCCGCGACGCCGACGAAGCTGTCGTCAATGCCGTCGTCCTCGAGGAATGCGCCATGATGGCCTGGCATACCCGGATGATCCAACCGGAGGTCCAGCCGATCCTGAGTGACCTCCTGGACAAGCATTATTTGCGAAAACATGGCAAGACTGCCTATTACGGCCAAAAGCAGAAAGGCTGACCCTATGACGCCTGACCGATCCGTTATTCCGACACCGTGGACAGCCCATTACGACCCCTGGTTCGAGCCCACGCTCGCCTATCCCGACCTGACCTTGTACGAGCTGTTCCTCAAGGCGGCCAACCGCTTTCCCGATTATCCTGCCCTGACCTATTTCGGCCGGACATTCACCTATCTGGCTGTGCATGAGCAAATCGAGGAAGCAGCCGAAGCATTGACTGTCCTGGGTTTCAAACCCGGCCAGGTCGCCACGATCTGCCTGCCCAATATTCCCCAGGCTGTTGTCTTCTTCTATGCGGTCAACCGCCTCGGCGGGATCTGCAACATGGTCCATCCCCTGTCACCGCCGGAGGAACTGCGCCATTTCCTGCGCACTGCCGGGTCGGATTATCTGATCATCCTCGACGCCCTGCTGCCCAAGCAATCAGACATGCTCGCCCAGGCTGGCCTGCGCAAAGTGATCGCCTGTTCCGTGGCCGATGACATGAAACCATTGACCCGTTTCCTTTTCAAACTGACCAAGGGTCGCAAGATCAAGCCTGTCCCCAGTGACTCCACCACTATCCAGTGGCAGGACTTCCTCGCCCTGGGCCAGCGCGATCCGTCCCAGGTCTTTGCCGACCGCAAACCCTATGAGCGGATGATCGACCCCAAGGCCTGCGCCGTCTATCTGCACAGCGGCGGCACCACCGGTGAACCGAAGACCATCATGCTCTCCTCGTTCAATTTCAATGCCCTGGCGATCCAGGGACCGCAGATCATCGGCCAGGCCAATGACGAGCATTTCGATCCCAAGGGCATGGCCATGGTCATGATCCTGCCCCTGTTCCATGGCTTTGGCCTCTGCATGGGCATGCACACCATGCTGGCCAATGGCATGCGCTGCATCCTGGTGCCCCAGTTCTCGCCCGATGTCCTGGCTCAAGTCATCGTCAAGGAAAAACCGAGCTTCATCGCTGCGGTCCCGACCCTGTTCGAAGGGATCCTCAGGAACCATCACCTGAAAAACGCCGATCTCTCCTGCCTGAAGGCCGTCTTTTGTGGTGGCGACACGCTGACTGCCGATCTCAAGCAGCGCTTCGACACCTTCATCCAAGCCCGCGGTGCCTCCTGCTCCCTGCGTGAAGGCTATGGCCTGACCGAGACCGTCACCGTCTGCGCTGTCAATCCCCAACTCGAAGCCCGGGCCGAAACCGTCGGCCTGCCGTTGTCCGATGTCCTGATGAAAGTCATCGACCCCCAGACCCTGGCTACGGTCCCCAATGGCCAGGATGGCGAATTCTGCATCCATGCCCCGACCCGGATGATCGGCTATCTCCACGACGAAACTGCCACCGCCAATACAATCCGCATCCATGCCGACGGCCTCGACTGGGTCCATACCGGTGACTATGGTTTCATGGATGACGATGGCTATTTCCATTTCAAACAGCGCATGAAGCGCATCCTCAAGGTCTCCGGCGTGCCCGTCTTTCCCTCCCAAGTCGAAGACGTCATCGCCAGCGTGCCCGGCGTCCGACTGGCCTGCGCCATCGGCGTCCCGCACCCCTACAAAATGCAGATCGTCAAAGCCTTCGTCGTGCCGGAAAACCCCCATGCCGACCACGAGCAGCTGCGCAGCCAGATCCTGCAAAAATGTGAGCAGGCCCTGATCCCCTACGCGATTCCGAAGGAAATCGAGTTCCGCGATGACCTGCCGCGCACCAAGGTCGGCAAGATCGATTTCATCGAACTCGAGCGTCAGGAGCTGGCGAAAATCGAAGCTGCCAAGTCCGCGGAAGCAAAGGCTTGAAACGGGCATAACCAGACATAACCACCAGTCAGAACCGCCCGCCAAATCGGTTGACAGCCTCCCGCCGGCCCCCTATAATAGCGATGTTACCCAACTCGGGGATATAGCTCAGCTGGGAGAGCGCCGCGTTCGCAATGCGGAGGCCAGGGGTTCGATCCCCCTTATCTCCACCAAAAATTGTCTGAAAAGTCAGACATGAAGCGAAAAAGCACTGAAAATCAGTGCTTTTTTCGCGTTTTCCGAGCGGAAGTATTAGTAAATGCAAAAAGTTTGAAAAATGAGACCTCTGCCTACCCCATCATTCCCGCTACCAGGGCCGGAACGCCGACCAGATTGATCGCTCGTTTAAGATTGTAGACCAGAAAGCTCAAGCCAAGCTCTCCGGTGGCCTTTTCCATGCCCCGGCAGAGCAGATAGCGTGCATCGTGATGCCATTTGACGGTCCCAAACGGGTGCTCCGCCAGGCACATTCGCTTCTTGAGGATCGCATCGTCACTGCAGATGCAGAGTTGGACCTTCTTTTTCGCCAGATCGTTTCGGTCCAGGGTGTGATTGAACGGACTTACGGTGAGATCCGG
>DIGA01000096.1 GCA_002419365.1 Mageeibacillus sp. UBA5734
CTAGTTTCTGCAATCCCTGGGCAATGTTGGCCGGAGAACCACCGACCGACTTGGTGTAGGAATGAACATCGGCGAAGCGACAGTTCAATTCGACTGCATTGAAATCAATCCCGGCCCGTCCGGCCAGGATGATGTCGAGGCGACGACTGGATGCAAAATCCAACAAGGGTTTCAAGGCTTTACAGCAGGTGCTCGCGCAATTCGGCTGCGCTCTGCAGGCTCAAAAGACCCGGCGCGATATCAAAGACAGTCTTGCAGCCACTGTCGCCCAGGGCACCCAGGCGGTACGCTGCCCGGGCATAGGCAACCAGCACACTGGCCGTAAATTCCGGATTGGAATCGAGCTTGAGACTGTATTCGATCACATGCTTGCTTTCGCCTGACAGCCCTGTCTGGCCGGAGCGGATGACAAAGCCACCATGCGGGATGCCACTGTGGTCGCGCTGCAGTTCCTCTTCCGTGATGAAATGGACAATGGTGTCATAATCGGCAAAATAGTTGGGCATGGTCTTGATTTCCTGCTCAATGGCAGTTGTGTCTGCACCCGGTGCTGCAACGACGAAACATTCACGGATATGCTTCTCGCGGGTTGTGAAATCAGGGTTCTTCCCTGCCCGGACGCTCTCCAGAGCTGCGTCAACCGGGATGGTGTATTGCTTGCCGTTCTGGACACCGGGGACACGGCGAATGGCATCGGAATGGCCCTGGCTGACGCCCTTGCCCCAGAACGTGTAGTCCTTGCCCTCCGGCAGGATGGCATTGGCATAGAGGCGATTGAGCGAGAACATGCCGGGATCCCAGCCGACCGAGATGATACCGACTGTACCAGCTGCCTTGGCGACAGCGTCCACAGCAGCAAAATGGTCATTGATCTTGGCATGGGTATCGAAACTGTCAACCACATGGAACAGGCCAGCCAGCTCTGGTGTCTGGACGGGCAGGTCCGTGGCACTGCCACCACACAGGATGGCAACATCGACATGAGTCTTCAAGGATTCGGCGGCTTCCATCGGGTAGACTGTGACACCAGGCGTGAGCAAGGTAAGTGAAGCAGGGTCACGCCGAGTCAGGACAGCAACCAGCTCCATGTCCGGATTTTGCCGGATGGCGCTTTCCACACCTCGGCCGAGGTTGCCATAACCAATGATTGCGATGCGAATGGACATAGAAAATCCCCTTTTCTATTGGATTGAATGGGCTAAGCCGCTTTTTGTTATACGCTATTCCTTGGGGCTCGTCCAGTCGAAGTAAAGTTTGTCGACCTTGGCCAAGTGTTCCACCAATACATCGTCAATGGCAAACGAGAAAAATGCCGATGTCTTGACTTCTCCCATTTGATAATCTTGATAAAGACGATTGAGCTTGGCAACCAGTTTCTCATGGACCCGGGCATGGGATGCCAGCTCAGGATAACCGACGTCTTCCAGGATTTTTTCTTCGGTCTCAAAATGGATGATGACATGCTGGAACATGAGTTCAAGCTGGTTTTGCATCATTTGGGGGCTGGCATTGGTCAGATACAAATGCAGCAGCTTTTGGGCTATCTGGATCAGGTCACGATGCTGGTTGTCGATCTGGATATTGCCGCTGTTCCAGTCTGGCTGCCAGTCCAGCCATGAAGCTGATAAAGCGGCCTTGTCATGGCTGGGTGCATCCATAACCCGGTTGCGTCCCCCTTGCTTGGCCTGGTACAGGGCATCGTCCGTACGGCGCAGCCAATGGCGCAGGGATTCGGCCTTCATCCGCTCCGAGACACCGATACTGATGGTCTGCCGTCCGACTTGCGGTAATTCCATGTGTTCGATCGCTGACCGCAATTTTTCAGCAGCAACGGCAGCTCCGCCGATGGAGGTGCGTGGCATCAGGATCAGGAATTCTTCACCGCCGAACCGGAAGGCCAAATCTGACCGGCGCATGACTGTGTCGACAATCCCGGCCATCGATTTGAGCACCTGGTCACCTGCCTGGTGGCCATAGGTATCGTTGACTATTTTGAAATGGTCCAAGTCAAACATGAAGCAGGATATGGACTCATGGTAGCGGTCGGCATGTTCCATCAGATCGTTAATCACCATGTCAAAATGATGGCGATTGTACAGACCAGTCAAGTTGTCACGCGTGGCCAGTATTTCCAATTGCTCCTTGTTGCGTAATTGCTCACTGACATCTCGTCCGGTGGCATAAAACCATCCATCCACGGTCTGCGAGAACCACTCAATCGAGCGATAGGTGCCAGCTTTCGTCTGCATCCGAAACACATGGGACACCTGGACTTGGTCCTGGGAAGGTTTGAAGAAATCATCTGATGCCAGACGGTCCTCCGGGTGAATCAAATCCGGCAAATGGAGATGTTCCAGTTCAAATACGCTATATCCAAGGATGGTCTGCCAAGCCTGGTTAGCTTTCTGGACCACGCCCTTGTCATTGCGAATGAACATCAAGTCCGGGGAAATGGTGAAAAACTGCTGCAAGGCAGACTGTTGTTCCATTTCTTTTTCAATGCGTTTCCGGTCTGT
Organism: Mageeibacillus sp. UBA5734; assembly: GCA_002419365.1. Lineage (GTDB taxonomy): Bacteria > Bacillota > Clostridia > Saccharofermentanales > UBA5734 > UBA5734. The sequence goes on from DIGA01000096.1 coordinate 2,517, forward strand.
GATGTCAATCTGGACGCCGAAATGACCGGTGATCCGGCCCTGGTCATCATACAGGCAGATGTAGTCACCCAGGACGGCCATGCGCGAGCCATCCATGCGTTTTTCATCGGTATCGATGTGCAAACGCCCTTTGTCAAAAAATTCGCGCCAGACCGAGCGACCATAAGTTAGATCATGGTCAAACAGCTGGCTTGGCGTCGCACCTATGAACTCGGACAGGGTGGTCCGGTACTGGTCCAGCATGGCCTGGTTGGCTTCGGTAATCCGGTGATGATCGAAAACATAGTCCAGGACTTTTTCCTTGTCGACTGTGTCATTCCAGACGACAGGTTCATCCAGCATCATGAAGAAAATCCCGGTCAGGGATTGGCTGAACATCAACTCAAGCTGGTCGGCCGTGTGTCTGTGAATCGGTCTGGAAATGGGTTCCTTCACTGGACTGTCATAGGCCATCGCGATACGCTCCTGGATGATTTTCTATCCATCATATCATTTCATGGTATTGTTCATAGAGAAATCCGCCTGAAATTAGCAAAAAGCACAAAAAAAGAGACTATCAACAGGTTGATTTCGAATCCTGGACAGTCTCTTTGGTACATTGTTTTTTATAGATTTGCTAATTGCGAATGACTATGGTGCCTCAGTAATGCGTGTCCACAAAGCCGCAGAAAGCATCGACCGGGCTGGTGCCGGTGAATTCGGACCGGCCGACCATTTTTTCAACCAGCTGACGGAGGGTTTCTTTCTTGGCGTCATACGTATTGATGTAGGTCTGCATCTGGGGCACGTCAGCCAGATGGAAAGGGCACTGGACGGAAACAAAGATCGAAGGCACTTCGAAGATGTAGAATGGAATGTCCGGAGTTCCCTTGGAGGCTGGCCAGAGTACCCGCTGCACGGTCCCAGGCACAACATTGGCGACACTGATGATCAGGTCGTAATTGTCGGTCAGTTCAGAGATCGGCCGTTTCTGGGCGTAGACGTTCATGATGCCCTTGGCGATCTCGTTTTCCGGCAGTTTCATGATCTTGTCCAGGGGCGATTCATAGATCGAAACATCAAAGCCTTCTGCAGCCAGTAATTCCTTGAGGTCAGCGAGCGGATTGCCGCCACCAGCGATGGCTTTGCCGAACTGGCTCTCGGGACCCTTGACTTCGACCAGCAGAATGCGCCGGGTCTTATGGGGGTCGAGTGGGAAAATGGCTTGCTTGTTCTTGACCAGGGTGATTGCCTTGTCTGCAACCTGGCTGAACACCGCTTTGTTTTCCGGCAGGCCGATCTTGGCCATGGCTTCATCCTTGGGCAGCAGCAAGTCTGACTTGGCTTTCTTGTGCAGACCGAGCATGGCTTTCAGGCCGAGGATGCGGGTCAGGGCATCCTGCAGGCGCTCTTCGGTGATGATGCCATTCTTGTAGCCGTCCATCATGTAGCCAAAATCTTCGTCCGGGTCATTGAAGAACAGGAAAAGATCACAGCCAGCGGCAATAGAGGTCGGCAGCATGTCGCGCCGTTTCATGGAGGCGGTCATGGCAACCATATGGCTGGCGTCTGTGACCACGACTCCATTGAAGCCCATCTGGCCCTTCAGCAGGTCGGTGATCAGCTCTTTGGACAAGGTCGCAGGGAGCATCGCGGACTCAGGCTGGTCCGGATTGAATCGACGGGTGTAGGCAGGCAAATGGATGTGGCCAGCCATGATCGAAGGCAGTCCGGCATCAATCAAGCCCTGGTAAACCTTGCCATAGGTAGCATCCCAGTCTTCACAGCTGAAGGAATTGACCGAAAAGGACAGGTGCTGGTCCCGTTCATCGACACCATCTCCCGGGAAATGCTTGGCAGCAGGAGCGATGTTGCTTTCGCGGATCCCCTGCATGTAGGCCAGGCTCATCGCCAGGACCTTGTCTGGATCATTGGAGAATGCCCGGCTGGAGATGATCGGATTGCGCCAGTTATACAGGATGTCGACAATCGGGGCAAAGCTCCAGTTGCACCCGATGGCAGCGGCCTCGACTCCGGAAATCCGGCCCAGTTCATAGGCATAATGGGGGTCATTGGTAGCGGCGACTTTGACATGGTAGCCGACTTCGGTACCATCCCGGCAGGCACCATTGCCACCGGCTTCCGTATTGGCTGCAATCAAAAGCGGGATCTTGCTGTTTTCCTGCAGGATCCGGTTCTGTTCGTACACTTCCTCAGCGTTGCCCGGATTGTAGCGGACCGCACCGATGTGGTACGTGTCGACGACACTTTTCAAATAGCCTTCATCGCGGCTGGCACCCATGTTGACGAACAGCTGGCCGATTTTTTCTTCCACGGTCATGCCGGCGATGGTGTCCTGGACCCAGCGGATCCCATCGTCGTCCAGGAAATACGGTTTCTGGCGCAAATCAACACCCATGGTCATCAAGCTCCTTTATGATTAATTTATTTACATCATAACTCAAACCAGAGGTGATCGACCCCGGATTCTTGTTTATATTGTGGTAAAAATTGCTCATTGGCTGGCCTTGCGAATGCCACATTGACTAAAGAGATGTTTATAATAGATCCATTGGGAGGTACCTTTCAATGGCAGACAAGCAGATGATGAAAGCCCTGGTCAAAAAATTCGCCCAGCCAGGCCTCTGGCTCGACGAAGTGCCCGTTCCGGAAATCGGCATCAATGACGTCCTGATCAAAATCATCAAGACGTCTATTTGTGGCACGGATGTCCATATCTACAATTGGGACGAATGGTCCCAGAAAACCATTCCGGTTCCGATGACCATCGGCCATGAATTTGTTGGCACGATCGCCGCGATGGGCAGCAATGTCCACGATTTTTCGATCGGGGACATCGTATCCGGTGAAGGTCATGTCGTCTGCGGGCGCTGTCGCAACTGCCTGGCGGGACGACGCCACCTGTGCAGCCATACCAGCGGCGTGGGGGTGAATCGGCCAGGCGCTTTTGCCGAATATCTTTCCATACCCGTCACCAATGTCTGGCTCTGTGACCCGAAAATCCCACTGGACATCATCAGCTGCTTTGATCCGTTTGGCAATGCTGTCCACTCCGCCCTGGCGTTCAACGTTCTGGGCGAAGATGTCCTGATCACTGGCGCCGGACCGATCGGCATCATGGCGGTGGCCGTGGCCAAGCATGCCGGTGCCCGGTATGTGGTTATTTCGGATGTCAATCCCTACCGGCTGGAACTGGCAAAAAAAATGGGTGCAACCCTGACTGTCGATGTGCGCAGCGAAAGCCTCCAGGATGCCATGGTGAAACTGGACATGAAGGAAGGATTCGATGTTGGACTGGAAATGTCCGGCAATGGCCAGGCCTTCCGCACCATGATCGATGTCATGTGCCATGGTGGCAAGATCGCGATGCTCGGTATCCAGAAGCCGGGCACCGTGATTGACTGGGACGAGGTTGTATTCAATGGTCTGACCATCCATGGCATTTATGGCCGGGAAATGTATGAGACCTGGTACAAGATGACCGCCATGATCCAGACCGGCCTCGACATCTCGCCGGTCATCACCCACCATTTCCACTATACGGATTTTGAGCAGGGATTTGCCGCCATGATCTCCGGCAATTCCGGCAAAGTCGTCCTCGACTGGAACTGAACCAGATGCCGTTCCGGCATCCTACACTCAAGCAATGAGAAAACAGGAGGATCACCATTCCCATGGATACCAAGGCAATTGAACTGTTCAGCACCGAAGCAGAAAAAATCCAGGCCAGCGGCTTGTGGAAAGAAGAACGCATCCTGGAAAGTGCCCAGGGGGCGCGGATCCAATTTGCCGGCCGCGACAATATCCTCAACTTGTGTGCCAATAATTATCTTGGTCTCTCCAGCCATCCTGAAGTCATCAAGGCTGCCCAGGCGGCCCTGGACCAGTGGGGCTATGGCCTCTCTTCTGTCCGTTTCATCTGCGGCACCCAGGCGATCCACAAGCAGTTGGAGGCGAAACTCTCAGACTTTCTCGGCATGGAAGACACCCTCCTCTATTCTTCCTGTTTCGATGCCAATGGCGGCGTTTTCGAAGCGCTGCTCACAGACCAGGATGCGATCATCAGTGATGAACTCAACCATGCCAGCCTGATTGACGGCATCCGCCTGTGCAAGGCCCAGCGTTTGCGCTACAAGAACAACTCTATGGCCGATCTGGAAACTCAGTTACAAGCGGCCCAGAGCGCCCGGATCCGGGTCATCGTCACCGATGGCGTGTTTTCGATGGATGGCACGATCGCTGACCTGAAATCGATCTGCGACCTGGCGGATCAATATGCCGCGCTGGTCCTGGTCGACGACAGCCACGCCGTCGGATTCATGGGCCAGACCGGCCGCGGCACACATGAGCATGCTGGCGTCATGGGCCGGGTTGACATCCTGACTGGCACCCTGGGCAAGGCGCTCGGTGGAGCCAGCGGAGGCTATGTCAGCGGCAGAAAGGAAATCATCGACCTGCTGCGCCAGCGTTCCCGGCCTTATTTATTCTCCAATACCCTGGCGCCTGCGATCACAGCGACCTCGATCCGGGTGCTTGAGTTGCTCACCGAGTCAACCGAGCTGCGCGACAAGCTCTTTGCCAATACGGCCTATTACCGGGAGCAGATGGCCAGGGCCGGATTTGCCATCGGTGATGGCATCCACCCGATTGTACCGGTCA
>DIGA01000079.1 GCA_002419365.1 Mageeibacillus sp. UBA5734
ACCGAGAACTACTTTACACTAACTTCAGCCGCGCCACTTCACGCGTCGCTTTCAGGCCCGGAATTTTTCTGTTAGAATTTAAAGCGGCTTCGCACCATTTACGTCAATCTGATGAACCGGAGGTCTCACGATGAAAACAAGTGATCTGCAGGTCAAGAACCTGTTTGACCTGACCCAGACTCTGGCCGCGCCCTGGCTGGAACAGATCCAGTATCCCTGGGAAATTCTGTCGAACATCAAATCCCTGATCCTGGAACTTGGGGCCGGTCTGCCCAAAAGCGACTATGAGCAGGTCGCCGAACACATCTGGATCGCCAAGGATGCCCTCGTTGCTCCTTCTGCTACCCTGAATGGTCCTCTGATCATCGGCCATGAAACCGAAGTCCGCCATTGTGCTTACCTCCGCGGCAATGCGCTCATTGGCGATGGGTGTGTCGTCGGTAATTCCACCGAGTTGAAAAATGTGATCCTGATGAATCAGGTCCAGGTCCCTCACTACAATTATGTCGGAGACTCTGTGCTCGGTTTCAAAGCCCATATGGGTGCAGGGTCGATCACATCCAATGTCAAGTCAGACAAGTCCCTGGTCACCGTCCGGATTGGTGAGGAAAAACTGGAAACAGGACTGAAGAAATTCGGTGCGATCCTGGGTGACAAAGTCGAGATCGGTTGCAACAGTGTCCTGAATCCAGGATCCATTGTCGGCCGGTCCAGCCATGTCTACCCGCTTTCCATGGTCCGGGGAATCGTACCCCCGAACAGCATCTACAAGACAGCCGGGGAAATTGTCACCCGTGTGATTCTCTAAGGTTTGAGTGTTGCGCGAAAATACGACCAGGGCGGTGTATCCGGTGGGTTGATGGAGAAATCCAAAAGCTCATCCCTGGTCGGATGTTTGAAGGTCAAACGATACGCAAAAAGGGCAAGGTCCATCTGGACCTTGTTTTTTTGTCTGTCAACATAGGCAGCCGGTCCATATCGCTGGTCACCCAGCAACGGCCAGCCGCGGGAGGCAAACTGGACCCGGATCTGGTGGCTGCGCCCTGTGCCCAGTGTGATGTGCACCAGGGAACACTGTCGTTCAGGATCAGTTGCAACCACTTCATAGTCCAGAAAAGCCTGCTGTCCCTTCCCTGCTTCCACCACACGGACCAGATTGGTCTGGCGGTTCTTTTCCAGATGGTCTTCCAGCCGGCCAGCCATAGGTGCAGGATAGCCCTGGACGACGGCAAGATACTGCTTGCCCAGCTGATGCGTCCGGACTTGTTCTGACAGGCGCGACGCGGCTTTGGAAGTCCGCGCAAAAACCATCAGGCCGGAAACCGGCTGGTCCAGGCGATGGACCAGGCCGAGAAAAACGGCCCCGGGTTTCTGGTAACGCCGCTTGATATCGTTTTTAAGCAAGGTCAGAAGATCTGGTTTGCCGGTGTCATCGGCCTGGGACAAGATACCGGCTGGCTTTTTAACGACCAGAACATGATTGTCCTCATAGAGGATCTCCAGGGGTTGGTCTGGTTCCATCAAGGTTCCCATCGCCCCGTTGCACCACAGGGCAAAATCAGTTCCCTTTGTGTTGCCGGTAGTCCGAGTTCTTCGGCTTCGACCCTGCCACCAAAGCGCGGCCGGATGACCAGGCTGAGAATGTCACGCAAGACGAGTGGTGCCAGACCCGTCGTGTAAGAATTGACCAGAAAGAACAGAGGCTGGTCGGACAAGAGCTGGCTGGTCTTTTCGATCAGGCCGTAAAGGGCGTCTTCAAGTTTCCAGAGCTCACCGGCAGGCCCACGGCCATAGGAAGGCGGATCCATGATGATACCCTCGTATGTGCGCCCACGCCGGATCTCCCTTTCAACAAACTTCTGGACATCGTCGGCCAGGCAGCGGACCAGACGGTCCTGGAGGCCGCTTTCTGCCAAGTTCTCCCTGGCACGGGCGTTCATGCCCTTGGACGCATCGACATGGACGACTTCCGTAGCCCCTGCTGCACTGCAAGCCACTGATGCTGCACCGGTATAGGCAAACAGATTCAGGATCCGGGCTTCCCTTCCAGCCAGACGTGCTGTTACAATCCGCTCGGTACAGTAATCCCAGTTCGCAGCCTGCTCAGGAAACAATCCGGTGTGCTTGAACCCAGTTGGTTCAATCACAAAAGACAAGGGCGCCTGGATACCAGGATATTGGATGACCCACTGGCGGGGATGGGATCGATTGGCTTGCCAGTGGCCGCCACCGGAGGAGCTTCTGATGTAGCGGGCATCTGGTTTCGGCCAGTGACCGTGGGGCCAGATCGCCTGGGGATCCGGCCGCTGGAGAATCACATCCCCCCAGCGCTCAAGCTTGTCACCGTCGCCGGCATCCAGCAATTCATAGTCAAGCCATCGGTCAGAAAGATACATACGTCACCTGCACAATTTAGATTGCGTTATTATAACACGGTCGACACGCAAATGTTGTCCAGCCTTCACAAACCATTCACATCCGGCAGATAAACTGGGAACTAGGGATCACAGGTTCATCCACCCCTGTGAGAAAGGATAGGATCATGGTACTGGTTTGTGTAACAGATCAGGATGCGTGTGATCGTCTGATATTTGCCGGCAGGAAGCTGGCAACGATCGAACACCTCGAACTCAAGGTCATCACCGTCCGGCCGCATCATATCCAGGCAGGACTGGCGGGTGACAACCTCGAATACCTCTTCTCGATTTCCAAGCAGCTGGACGCTGAAATGATTGTCCTATTCCATGATTATGCACCGGAGGCAGTTGCGAATTTCATCCAGAACAACGATACTCATTATGTGATCGTCGGCATGCCACCCGATCCGGACCAGAGTGTCTTCATCCATGAACTTGAATCAACGTTCCCGGAAATCCCGGTGATCAGCATCAATGAGCATGGATCCCTGCAGCTTGTCAGGGTCAACGATGAACTTTTCTGAACCCTGACCGACCGCGTGGCACGCACAAACACAACGGCGATCGGACTGGAGTTCTTGTTTGGAGCATTTGGAACCATCAGCCCTGGATGAACATGAAGTGGCTGGAACCAGGATCAATAAATACCTGGCTGATACAGGATATTGCAGCCGTCGCGAAGCAGACCGCCTGATCGCTGAAGGTCTGGTTACCATTGATGATGCGGTCGCTCTGGTTGGCAGCCGCGTTTTGCCTGGCCAGACTGTACGGGTCAAGGGAGAACCTGTTCTCCCGGACGATGATCTGGTCTATCTGGCTCTCTACAAGCCGATCGGAATCACTACGACAACTGATTTGCGCCGGGGAGACAACATCATTGATTTCCTTGGTTATCCGAAACGAGTCTTCCCGGTTGGCCGGCTTGACCGTGATTCGGAAGGCCTGATTTTTCTGACCAATGATGGGAACATCGTCAATAGGATATTGCGTGCCGGTAATCGTCATGAAAAAGAATACCGGGTCAAAGTTGATCACCCTATCACAGAAGATTTTGTCAGATCCATGATGGCTGGTGTGCCGATTCTCGATACGGTGACCTTGCCTTGCCAGGTTGTCCCGGAGTCCAGCCGTACCTTCCGCATCGTGCTGACCCAGGGATTGAACCGGCAAATCCGGCGGATGTGTGAAACGCTCGGATACAATGTTGTCCGGCTGACCCGGATCCGGATCATGCATGTCACTCTGGGCAATCTCAAGCCTGGGCAATGGCGCTATCTGACGCCTAAGGAAGTTTCAGAACTCAAACGGCTGACCCAGCATTCGCGCGGTTGACACCTGATCTGCCTGCAACCAGGATTCCAGGCCCCGGACAAGGTTGTCCAAATGGGGCCTGTTACCGTGCCTCCATGGCATAAACAAGTCCGTTTTCAGCCGCGGGGTCCAGCGAAGGATAGTAGCCAGAAAAGCACGCATCACAGTAATGCTTCTCCTTCTCTCCCATCATTTCATGTAAGCTGTCCAGTCTGAGAAAACCGAGCGAATCAGCACCAATCATCTGGCAGATTTCGTCGAGGGTGTGACGACGTGCCGTCAGCTGGTCTGTCGAAGGAATGTCTGTGCCAAAATAACACGGCCAGAGGAAGGGCGGTGCACTGATCCTGACGTGGACTTGTGTCGCACCTGCTTGCTTAAGCTGCTGGACGATCCGGGCACTGGTTGTCCCGCGCACAATCGAATCATCCACCATGACGACTCGTTTCCCCTCCACGCTGCTGCGTACAGGATTGAGCTTGATCCGGACAGCATTTTCCCGCTGGCTTTGTGTTGGCTTGATAAAGGTCCTGCCGACATAGTTGTTTTTGACAAAACCTCGGACAAGCGGAATGCCAGATGCCATGCTGTACCCCATGGCAGCATCCAGTCCAGAGTCAGGGACCCCCAGGACAATGTCAGCTTCGACAGGGTATTGTTCGGCCAGCAGGCGGCCAGCTCTGAGGCGGGCCTCATAAACACTGACCGAGTCCAATTTGCTATCTGATCGGGCAAAATAGATGTATTCAAAAATACAGTGGTGCCTGCGCCCGCGACACTGCGCCTTCAGAGATCTCATGCCGGTCTTGTCGACGACGACAATTTCTCCTGGTTCAACATCACGGATGAACGTGGCTCCAACCGTATCAAGGGCACAACTTTCACTGGCAAAAACGATCGCCTCGCCCAGTTGTCCGATGCACAACGGTCGAAAGCCCAGTGGATCGCGAGCGGCAATCAGTTTGCCACGGCTCAGGACCAACAGACAATAGGCCCCCTCCAACTGTTCCATCGTCAACGCAACCGCTTCCTCTACCGTCTCGGTCTGGGAACGGTGGCGGGCAATCAGATAGGCCATGATTTCCGAATCAATGGTTGTCTGGAAAATGGCACCCTGGTCTTCCAGCTGCTGGCGCAGCGTAACGGTATTGGAAAGATTGCCATTGTGGGCAATAGCCAGTGTCCCTTTGCTATATCGGGTGACGAGTGGCTGGGCATTCTCCCGGACACTCTGTCCGGTGGTAGAATACCGGACATGGCCGATCGCCGACTTTCCAACCAGCGAGTCCAGAACCGGCTGGCTAAAGACATCTGAGACCAGCCCCATGTCCTTGTATACATGGACATCGCCCTGATTATTGACTGCGATGCCGCAACTTTCCTGACCGCGATGCTGTAGTGAAAAAAGTCCATAATAAGTGGCCGCAGCAGCCTCCGTTCCTTCCGGTCCGAAGATGCCAAAGACACCACATTCTTCGTGAATCAAGCTTGCCTCCCCTTGCACACGTGGGCCCTCAAGAGGTGCCCGGTCGAGCGGGATCCACCCGCTGCCTCAACAGTGCAAGTATCACCCATAGCGCCAAGAGTTGTCAATCCAATCCCGGACAAGCTAGAATATCAAGGAAATAGAAAGGTGGGGAAATCAATCATGATCAAATCGAGAGATCAGGCCTGGGAATTAGTCAAGAAATACAATCAAAGCGAGAGTTTGCGCCGTCATGCCCTGGCGGTTGAAGGAACCATGCGAGCTCTGTCAGAGCGGTTTCCAGGTTCAAATCCGGATGAATGGGGAATGGCCGGACTCTTGCACGATCTGGACTATGAAATGTATCCGGACCAGCATTGTCATAAAGCGGCAGAACTCCTTCAAGCCGAGGGTTACGATGCGACGCTGATCCGGGCTGTCATGAGTCATGGCTTTGGAATCGTCACAGATGTAAGACCAGAAACGGATTTGGAAAAAGTACTCTATACCATCGATGAACTGACTGGCCTGGTCACGGCAGCTGCTTTGATGCGTCCCTCGCGGAGTGTGCTCGATCTGGAACTGAAATCCTTAAAGAAGAAATACAAGACCCCAAGCTTTGCAGCAGGAGTCGATCGATCCATCATTGAAACAGGTGCTGGTATGCTGGGCTGGACTCTGGATGATGTCCTGGAGTCAACCATTCAAGCCATGCGGACTGTCGCAGCGGAAATCGGTCTGGACGGTTCTGCTGCGATCACGTAAAATTTCACACAATTGTAATATTTCGCTATAGTGACAGGAGTATAATGAAGTTAACCAAAGAAGTTGCCGCAGCCCCTGCACCGATTGACCCTTCGTAGAACATCCGCCTGTTTCAGAAACATCTGAAATTCGCTGCATCGAAAGTCACATCGGCCCCCCGTATGGGATTCGTGAAAGGAGCTAATGATCGCTTTTAGTCTCGAAGACCCAACACAGTTAGAAAACTGCATATTGGCCTAGAAATTTGACTTGTATTACGACAATACAAGAAAAGATTGGTCAGATGTGGTTGCGGCAACAAAGTCCCACAGATTAGAGATCCTGCTCTTCTCATCAGAGAGCAGGATCTTTTTTGCGATTCTATCAGGCGCAATGGCGAATGGGCAAGGATTCAGGATTCTGTGAATGAGCAAGCGTGTCCATGCCACACAGTGCTGTGGAATCTGACAAACCAACAAAGAAAAATCCGGCTGGATCCCGGAGTTGAAGATCGGCACTGGCAACAGCCTGCTCGTGATGAGCTTCATGATAAACCTGTGCCAATTGTCGATAGGCTTGCAGTTCAACCTGTTGCAAGTGTTCCAGCACCAGATACGTGACCAGTGCCAGGAGTGCAAGGCCAGCAAAGAACATTCCAGTTAACAGTGTCATGTGAAATCCCCCTGTCAAACATATGTTCGGTTTAGTAATTTTTATAATAAACTGCCTGGAATGGGTTGTCAAGCCTTTTCCGAACTTATGTTCTCTCTGGTTGTTCACAATCGTTTGGATTGTCTGCAGGCGATTTATTTCGCACTGAAAAAACCTGCCCCGGCTGATCGAGCCAGGGCAGGTAGATAAGACAGTGGGAGCGGGATGAGGGAGCCCTTCAGATATCTGATTCCTTGAAGGAAAGGGTGAGCGTCTCAAGCGGTGTGTGCAGGCGGCGATACGTGACACCGGCACGATCCATCATGCGTTTGGAAGCTTTGACCGAATCTGTTTCCTTGTACTTGTCGGAGATGTAGATGACTTCCCGGATACCAGACTGGATGATCGCTTTGCAACATTCGTTGCATGGAAAGAGTGGTACGTAGATTTTGCAATTCTCGAGGCTGATACCAATGTTGTTCAGGATCGCATTGAGTTCAGCATGGCAGACATAGGGGTATTTGGTTTCCAGCGGGGCACCTTCTCGAACCCAGGGGAATTCATCATCACTGATCCCGGTTGGCATGCCGTTATAGCCGACGGAAATGATTTTGTTACGGGGATTGACAATGCAGGCACCGACCTGGGTGCTGGGATCTTTACTGCGCTGGGCGGACAGCAGGGCAATGCCCATGAAATATTCATCCCAGCTGATGTAATTACTTCTTTTGCTCATGAAAGGGTCTCCTTTACCGTTCGAAATCAGAATTCGAAAAGCCGGAACAAATCCTCGATGGTTTCCCGACGCCGGATCAGGCGTGCTACGCCCGTCTCTGAAATCAGGATTTCGGCAGGACGCGGCCGGTTGTTGTAGGAAGAGCTCATGGAGTAGCCATAGGCACCAGCATCCAGGATGCAAAGGATGTCACCCTCCGTGATGCCAGGCAGGTCCCGATGTTTGGCAAGGATGTCCCCGCTCTCGCAGATATTGCCGACCACGGTCACAGGGCTTGTTTGTTCAGTCTCGACCAGCTGGCCGCCATGGTAAACCTCAATGTCGTGCCAGGAGTCATACACCATTGGCCGAGCCAGGACATTGAAACCCAAATCCGTGCCGACAAATGTCGTTGCGTCATTTTGCTTGACCGCATGGACGGTCCCCAGCAGTACACCGCTTTCTGCTACCACATAACGGCCTGGCTCGCTCTTGAAATGGACCGGTCGGCCATAGCGGGCTACGAATTCACGGATCAGTTTTGTCAGTTCATGGCGCAAGGTCTCAAGGTCCAGCCGGGGCTGACCTTCCAGCTTGTGGTAGGGAATGCCGAATCCGCCGCCAAAATCGATCAGCTCGAGCTCTGGGAATTGCTCGGCCAGAGACAGGAAATGGCGGGCAGCCTCCAGATACGGATGGGGTTCCATGAAGAGGGATCCGATGTGCTGGTTGACGCCAACCAGATGCAAGTGATGGCGGTTGAGGATCTCATGGACCTGGGCGACCTGGTCCATGCTGATGCCGAACTTGGTCTTTTTGCCTCCCGTGACGACTTTCTCGTGATGTCCCGCTCCGACGCCGGGATTGATCCGGATTGCGACGCGTCCGCCCGGATTGAGCTGGCCATAGAGGTCAAGCTGGGCGAGCGAGTCCAGGCTGGTCAGGACCTTGTGGTCGATGGCAAACTGCAATTCCTCTGCGGAGACATTATTGGGCACAAAGAAGATCTGCTCTGGTTTAAAGCCGGCTTTTTCCAGGAATAGGATTTCACCCGGCGACATGGCGTCGGCGTACATCCCCTCTTCCCTGGCAATGGCGAGCAAGTGCAAGTTGCTGTTGGCCTTGATTGAGTAATTGGCGGTGAAGTGCTCATAGTCGACCAGCTGCTGCATGTCACGGCAGCGCTGACGGAAGATGGCCTCACTGTAAACATAGAGCGGACTGCCAAACTGGGCAATGAGATCATCCGGACGATTGCCGGCAAAAAATCCAGAACTTGCAAGATAGGATTGGGTTTTCACGGAAAGCCTCCTGTTTTCGTCTCTAACTGAAATCAGAATAGACGAAACTGGCAAAAAGATCAAGAAAAGCCGGCCATCTGGCCGGCTCGGTCTTGAGGGTCAAGGGTTGCAGGAATCAGCCCTCTGCAAGCCAGAGACCATGCAGGTTGCAATACTCGTAGACTGAAACCGGGCCATCCTCAACGATGAAATCAGCTGCTGGTTCATCGCCGGCTGACAATGCGACCCGCTGGCTGCGATTGCCCTGGCTGACATAGATCCACTGGATCAGATGGGCTTCTGTCATCGGATGAGCCACACTGCCAACGGCGACATGAAGTTTGTTGCCATCGCGTGTCAGGACCGGAACATGCTTTTCGGTGGCGCCGTCTGAGGTATTGGGTACGAGAAGGGTCATGGGTTCGCCACAGCAAATCATCGGGACGCCCGAATCATTGATGACACCGACGAGATTGCCGCAGTGACTGCAACGGAAAAATTTCTTGGTAGCTGCCATTTCTAAATACCTCCTGTGGATTTGAAAATCTGTCAGCCTGACGAGGGTTTTCCGTAGGCCGCTGTCCTGATTATACCATATCCCCTGTTCCGGATTCAGTTTGGACAGGGAGTTTTCGGCGTTTGAATCCAGCAAGGGCAAGCAAAATGAAGGCAGAGGCGAGTGACACAGCCAGACCAGGCCAGAATCCAGGGGGGGTGAAACGCAGGTCGATCTCGTGTGTCCCAGCTTCCAGGTCAAAGGCTAAAAGGCCATTCGATACCGCATAGGTTTCAACGGTCTGGCCATCGACTTTGACCCTCCAGCCCTGGTCATACGGAATGGTCATCAGGAAAGTCCCCTGGTCCTGGGTCGTCACATGTCCCCTGAGATGGCTGTCGGAAAAATCATCGAGCACCAGGGACTGGCTGTTGATCTTGGCAATGGCGGCTGCAAATGCAGGCAAATCCAGGGCACTGCTGTAAAGGCTGAACGTGCCGGTCGCATTGCTGGAGGCTTTGAACGTCAAGTTGAATTCCACCCGGGCTCCAGCAGGAATCGTGCCCAGGTCAACCAGTGTAGACCGCTTGGCATTGAAATCGATCCGCTCATCATTGACCAGGACATACCCCTGGTCAGGCTGGTTGGCGGTCACATCCAGATACAGGTAAAGCTGCCGTGCTTCAGGGTGATCGATCAGGATCTGGGCCCGTGACGTCTGGTCTTTGCTGGGCCGGTTGAAATTGTAGCCATTGGTGCCGAACGGGACGAGCTCGATGTTGGTTTGTTGTCCGGTAAGCTGACTGACTGGAATGAGCACATCCTGAGATCCGCCCAGGGCTTGCAGAAACCCATTCTGTGCATCGAGCGGATTGCCGTTGGACGCAGTCCAGTCTTTGAGTGCAGCAGGTGCCAGATAGCCCAGGGGCAGGGAAAATGGATTGCGATAAATCTCCAGTTCGCTGGTGGTGGCAATTTGTTCACGCAGTTCATCATGGATGAAGTTGCTACGCCGGATCAGATACTTGATTCCAAACAGGGAATCGAGGACGATCGTAGAGCCTTCATATTTATAACTGTTGATGCTGTTGCTGTGATAGCCCATTTTTTCAAAAAATTTGACGGGCTGAGTGGACATGGTCGACGCAAAGATGGACAAGCCACGGTACTGGTAGAGGAAACCATCGTTGGTTGTCCGGGGTGGATAGACCTCGACTCGGTAGAAGTCCTGCTCAGTCCTTTCGATCCGTTCCAGCTCCTGGCGGATCTGGCGCACCTCGGTTCCTGCTGTGTACCCTTCCCGCGAAGATAAGTACTCGGTGGTATCAATGGTGTGCATGGTCAGCAGAGCGTACGCCGTCAGCTCCACTGCCACAGTGATCAGCAATGCGATCGCCATGTCGGACGGATGGATCCGGTGCGCTTTGTCCAAGGTCAGGACGCCGGCATAGATCAACAGGAATACCAGGGTCGCATAGAGAGCCTGGACCGGCAGCGCCTGATCGTTGATTTTCTGTGCCAATAATAGAAGAACCAGTAGCGTCGCAATGACAGCCCCGATCTGTTTGCCTGTAAATTCGTGCCGGCTTTTCCAGGCCGGATAGCTCATCGACAGCACCAGGAAAATATAGACAAACGAATTGCGGTAAGGCAGCTGGTTGGGGTAATGGAAACCATGCCAGGCGAAATTGAGCCAGTTGATGTTGAAGCTGGCGATCAGGAATAACAGCAAAGCCAAATGCAGGTACTTAACCTTGAGAGCGATCTGGCGGGCAAAGAAAAACAAAGGCAGCATGGCCAGGGCAAACAGTCCGGCATAGAGGTTGGGCATGCCATCGCGGATGGTTGGTTTCATCAACATGAAATGCTGGCTGATGTAGTCGAACAAGTCGAAGTATTCGGATACTTTACCAGTGAAAGCATCGTCCGCGGCCGATGTGAGCTTGAGGGACAGATAGGTCGGCCACGTCAGCACAGCAGATAGTGTGCCACCCAGGACAGACAGGCCAAAAATCCGGAGCAGTTGTCCTGTGAGTTTCCAAGGGCTGGGCAGGTCCTGGTACAGGAACAGCGCGGCCAGAGCATACACCGCGGTGAACAGGACGATGAAAAAAGCGATGTAGTAGTTGGAAAGCAAGCTCAGTCCAAGGGCTACCGGATACAGCAGGTAGCGTTGCTCACGGATGATCCGGATCAGGCCGAGGATGACCAGAGGCAGCAATAAGATGCCATCCAGCCACATGACATTCCAGCTGTAGGACAAAACATAGCTGGACAAAGCGTAGCTGCTGGCGATGGCCATCATGACCGGGCTTTCTTCCCGGTGGACTTCCCGCAGGAAATAATGGAACGTTGCACCGGCCAGCCCAACCTTGACCAGAATGATCAGGAAAATGGCTTCCGTCAGCAGACCAGCTGGAAACAGGACCAGGATGACATTCAGAGGGCTGGCGACGTAATAGGCCAGCAAGGCATAGAAATTGGTACCCAGTCCACCCGACCAGGAATAGAACAAGCCATCCAGGGATCTCAGTCGAGCCTGCATCTCGGCAAGGAACGGGGCATACTGGTGGTACAAATCTATGGTCAGGACATCGCGGTTACCGATCGGGAAAACGCCGCGGCTGAAATAACTGACCATCAGGATGATGAAAGGAATCGCAAAAGAGCCCAGCAATAGCCGGTTTTCACGCAAGAGAGTTGAGAAACGCCGGCTTTTTTCCGGCAAAGGCATAGCAGCTGGTGTGTCCAAGCGAGGTGCTCCTTCGTGTCAGTTTGCGACTTCTGCCAGAAAAGGTTGCTTGACAGCGCTGTGCAACAAGTCTCTGGCAAGGTTGATGTCCTGTAGATACGGCCTGAGGTATGGGCGGGGCACAATCAGGGGCATGCGGTCATGGATGGGCCGGATGGATTCATTGGCCTCGGCAGTCAGGATGACAAATTGTCCGGTCAGCTGCAGGGGATTGTTTCCAGGGGGCAGGGGGCGGTAGAGTCCAGCCATGTAGAAAACCGCTTCCTCTGGACGAGACAGTTTAAGTTTGGTCTTCTTCTGCCCCGCCTCA
The DNA here is from genome assembly GCA_002419365.1 of Mageeibacillus sp. UBA5734. GTDB lineage: Bacteria > Bacillota > Clostridia > Saccharofermentanales > UBA5734 > UBA5734. Next base: position 12,142 of record DIGA01000079.1, read on the forward strand.
GCTGGCTGCTGCCATTCAAAAAACGCCGTGGCCGGCACCAGTACCCGGTGCTCCTGGAAGGATTGCCTGAAGGTTGGTTTGCTGTCTGCCGTTTCGGCCCGGGCATTGATCAAAGGATAGGGTTCGGTCAATCCCCATTGCATCAGGTCCGGCAAGAGCTTGATTCCTTCCTGAGTCTCCCAAGTCCGGATCACAGGAACGATGTCTGTCGGGAAAATTTCACCTGATTTCAGCCTGGACAAAGCCGGACGCTCTGCAAAGCGTTCATTGAGGTCTGACAGGATTTTCCTGATCTCGACCAGGTCAGATTCGACTTCAATGTAGTACCGGCCGCACATGATGGGCTTTATGCCTGGTGATCAGGCAAACAGCAGGACAATGGCCATCAGGACCAGCGGCTGTTCCTGATCGTTGCGAATGCTGTGGCCAGATCCATTGCCAGTCAAAGTCGCTGTTCCAGGAAAGACGATCGTTTCCTGGCCATTTTCGGTAAAGACGCCTTCACCTTCGAGAATGTAATAGATTTCTTCTTCCTTGCCATGTTCGTGAAATCCAATCGAACAGCCCTGTTGCATGGTCAATTTGGCGACCAGGCGGGACTTGCCTGTCAGCTCTTCACGGTCAAACAAATGGAGGATCTCCACTTCCCCGGTGCCGCCACGCATCTGGGCCTTGATTTCATGGGTCATCTGTTCAGGTGTCTTGATCATCTTGGAGTCCTCATTTCTCTAGTATCCAATCATGAATTCCATATTAGTTTCTGTGGTCCAGAAGTTCCGCGACAGTCAGCCGGGCTGGTGCAGCCGCATCGATATCAGCAAACCCGACGGCAACCAATTCGACCAGCTCCATATCCGACGGAATATCAAGCAGTTGCGCCGCCCCTTGATAGTCAAAAGCACCGATCTGTAATGTGCCATAACCAAGGGCAAAAGCAGCTAAGCATAGCGTCTGGACCGCACCGCCGCAGTCAAAGTAGGTCCAGGCATCGCCTTTGTCGTTATCGGGCCGGCCTGGCAGAACGCCAGATTTGCCGTGGATCGCACAGACGGCAAGGACTACAGGTGCCTGGCTGACCGCAAGAGCCTTGCTACCCTGGCCGAGAAATTCAGCCAGCTGAGCTTTTCTTGAACCCGTGATGGCAACGTAGCGAACGCACTGGCTGTTGGCCCAGCTGGGCGCCCAGGAGGCCAATTCGATGATCCGCTCGAGGTCACCTTCGACAAGCGGTTCTGGTTTGTAGCGCCGGATGCTGCGCCGTTTCAGGATGCATTCAATCGCGTCCATACTGGGAACTCCTTCCTCCCTGCCACGTTCAAGAAAGCCGGTTTCGGAAATCGTCGTAACCAAAGCGCTTGATCACACGTGTCTGGCTGGATAAATCAGACAGTGCGATCGATGGCAGGCCGATGCCATTGAAGGTGTTGTTCTTGACCATGGTGTAATGGGCCATGTCGGTGAAAACCAGACGGTCACCCGGTAAAAGCGGCGTGTCAAAGGAATAGTCGCCAATCACATCGCCAGCCAGACACGTTGGTCCGCCGAGGCGGTACGTGTAAGGCTTTTCCCCACCCTCGCCGGAACCGATGATCATCGGCCGGTAGGGCATTTCCAGGACATCAGGCATATGGCAGGCGGCCGATGTGTCCATGATGGCCAGTTGTTTGCCATTCTCGATGATGTCGAGGACCGATGTGACCAGGAAACCGGTATTGAGGGCAATCGCCTCACCCGGCTCAAGATAAACCTGGACCTGGTATTTGTCCTGGATATAGGTGATGGAGCGAATCAGCGACTCGATGTCATAGTCGGGCCGGGTGATGTGGTGGCCACCGCCAAAATTGATCCATTTCAGGCCTTTGAGGAAGGGGCCGAATTTCTCTTCGAACACCGGCAGGGTATGGGCCAGGGCGTCCGAATTCTGTTCGCACAAGGTATGGAAATGGATGCCATCCACGCCGTCCATCTCTTCCGGCCGGAAATTGGCCCGGGTGATCCCCAGGCGCGAATAGGGCGCGCAGGGATTGTACAGGTCCGTGGCGATTTCCGAATACTCGGGGTTGACACGGACGCCGATCTCGATCGGGCGGCCGGATTGTTTGACCCGTGATTTGTACTTGGCCAGCTGGTTGAACGAGTTGAAGACCATGTGGTCCACCAGGCTCAGGATTTCGTCAAAGTCTTCCTCGATGTAGGCAGGAGCAAAGATGTGGACTTCCTTGTCCATCTCCTCCCGGCCCAGGCGAGCCTCATGGAGCGAACTGGCTGTGATGCCATGCAGATAGCGACCGACCAGCGGGAAGGTGGCAAACATCGAAAACCCTTTGAGAGCCAGGAGGATTTTGCAGCCGGTGCGCTGCTGGACCGAGTCCAGGATCTGGAGATTCCGTTCCAGCAGCTTTTCATCGACGATATAACAAGGCGTGGGGACCGAATGGAAATCGATTGGCATGATGTCCCCTTTTAGTCCAGGAGGACTGGATTGAAATCTTCGACCCAGGGCAAGCCTTGCGGTCCCAGCTCGGCCATGAACGGATCCGGATCAAATTCTTCGACATTGTAGACGCCCGGTTTTTTCCACAGGCCCTTCAAGAGCATCATGGCACCAACCACAGCGGGGACGCCGGTCGTATAGGAAATAGCCTGGGATTTGACTTCCCGGTAGCAGGCCTGGTGGTCACAGACATTGTAGACATAGTAGGTTTTGGGCTGGCCGTCCTTGGTGCCCTGGACGATGATGCCGATGTTGGTCTTGCCTTTGGTGCGCGGGCCGAGCGAGGCCGGATCGGGCAGCAGTGCTTTCAGGAACTGCAGCGGAACGATCGGCCGGCCTTCGAACATCACCGGTTCAATCGAAGTCATACCGACATTTTCCAGCACCTTGAGATGGGTCAGGTAATTGTCCGAGAACGTCATCCAGAAGCGGATTTTCTCGACGCCCGGGATATTGGCAGCCAGGGATTCGAGCTCCTCATGGTAGAGCAGGTAGATGTTTTTCGGCCCGATCTCAGGCAGGTCATAGGATTTTTTGACCGATAGCGGTGCCGTCTCGACCCACTCGCCCTTCTCGAAATAGCGGCCGTTGGCCGTGATCTCGCGAATGTTGATCTCCGGGTTGAAATTGGTCGCAAATGGATAGCCATGGTCGCCGGCATTGGCATCGACGATGTCGATCTGGCGGATCTGGTCGAAATGATGTTTCAAGGCATAGGCCGTGAAGACACCCGTGACACCCGGATCGAAGCCGCAGCCGAGGATCGCGGTCAGGCCAGCCGCGGCAAAACGCTCCCGGTAAGCCCATTGCCAGCTGTACTCGAATTTGGCGGTATCGAGTGGTTCATAATTGGCCGTGTCGAGGTAGTGGACACCGGTCGCCAGGCAGGCATCCATGATCGTCAGATCCTGGTAGGGCAGCGCAACATTGATCACCAGTTCCGGGCCATAGCTTTTGATCAGGTCGATCACTTGCTGCGTGTCATCAGCATCGACCTGTGCGGTGGTGATCTGGGTCTTGCCGCCATCCAGTTCAGCCTTCAAGGCGTCACATTTGGATTTCGTCCGGCTGGCAATGCAAATATCGGTAAAAACGTCTGGATTGAGGCAACATTTGTGGACAACAACGCTGGCAACGCCACCAGCTCCAATGATCAATACTTTGGCCATAGATCCTCCTGGATTATCTGATTTGTTTCAAATGGACGAGGCCGATTCTTCGTCACGATTGTACAAAAACGTGAAGAAAGATACAACAAATTGCCGGAATTCTCAAGGGATTTTACCTGTTCCAAACCGGTATTCAATCTTTGATGGCCGCAATTTCTGCCAGGCGGGCAATGATTGGCAGATGCTGGGTGCACAGGCGTTCGCATTTGCCACAGGCGGTGCAAATGGCTGCACCTTCAGCGGGCAATGACCAGTGCCATTTCAGCCGCTCAGGGATCGAGCCACCAAAGAGCTGCTGGTTATAGGCATCCATGTATTTGGGGATTTCGATCCCGACCGGGCATTCGTCACAGTAACCGCAGCCGGTGCACAAGTTGTTCATTGCCACACCCTGGCCTTCCATCTCAGCCACAATCTGACGAACTGGTTTTTCATGGAGGCCCTCGACTGCAGCACAAGCTTCATCCACCTGTTCTTTGGTGGTCAGGCCATTGAGCGTGACCGATATTTCCCTGTGGGATGCGACAAAGCGCAAGGCCGCCTGCGCGACAGTCAGGTCAGTCCCAGCAGTCAGGTAATTGAAATAATCTGGATTTTGCGGGATGACGCCACCACCGAGCGGATTCATGACCACAACGCCCATGCCCTTGGCAGCCGCCGCTTCGATCCCGCTCTGGCGGAAACGGTAGTTCAAGGCATTGTAGCCAATCAGCATGCCCCGGAACTGGTTCCGGGCGATGACGAGCTCCAACTCGTCGCCGGGCATATGCGAGGAGAAGACAATGTTGCGGACCAGTCCATCTTTCTGTGCCTGGACGAAGAAGTCGTACAGGGCATCGTGTTGTTTTTTATAGTCTTCGAGGGACATCAAGCACCAGAGATGGTAGAAGTCCAGATAATCAACCTGGAGCCGGGTCAGGGTTTTTTCCAAACGCTTGCGAAAGGCTTCGGCTGTGACCGTTTTGCCAGTGGTGCCGATGTTGGCTTTGGATGAGACCAGGAAGCTGTCGCGCGGCAGCTGCCCCAAAGCCAGGCCTGTGATTTCTTCGCTCTTGTCTTCGCAATAAAAAGGGGCTGTATCGAAATAATTGATCCCTTTGCTGTGGGCATGCAATGTCACCTCAGCACATTTTGCGAGACGGCCAGCCCGGACATCTTCTTCATCGTAACGCATGCAACCCATGCCGATGGCTGAGACCTTCAATCCAGTATTGCCGTAGTTTTTGTAATACATGCCTGATCCCCCCTGAGTATCGATCTTGGACCTCATTCTATTAACCCATTGTGCCAGTCATTCGTCAATTTTGTTTTTTACTGGTTTTGCGCATGGCCTCGTAGCCAGACAGAACATCGAACAGGTCATCATCGATCAGGCGCTGGCGCTGCTGATTGTAGTCTGATTTCAACGCTGTCATCAGGGTGTCAATATTCTGGTCAGCCCGCTGCATGGCGCTGAGCCGGCTGGCATTTTCACTGGTGATCGACAAGGCGCAGGCCCGGTAAATGGTCAGGAACAGAAACTCCCTGATTAATGAACGCAAGGCTCCTGTACCGCCACCCAGAATCTCCGGCAGGGCTTGCCCGGGCCAGGGGATACTGGTCCAGCGGCCGCTCAGGCGATCATCAAAGGGAAGGACTTGGTCATTGACCGCCTGGTAGTCCGTGGCAAAACCAGGTTCATGGTAGAGCACATGGCAGGCAGTGGCGCCTGAGAGGTCGAGTCTGGCCAGGACTTCGCTGACCAGAGGCGTGATCAGTGGTACCGAATGAGGGGTCTTCAAGATCTGTTCCGGAAGCAACCCGCAGTCTTGAAGCTGGACAGCAGTCCGCTGACCTACGGCAAACACTTGGACAGGCGCAGCCATGTCCTTGATTTCTTCACGGGCAAAGAGCGCAATATCACGATTGAAAGAGCCAACCAGGCCATGATCCGTGCCAAATACGATGACCGAAGTCCCCTGATGGCGCAATTTGATCCGCTGCTCAAAAACAGGGCTGATCGGGCCAATGTCCCTGAAACAGGCACCCAAGCCCATTTCAATGACTTGGGAATAAGTTTCAAGGGAAACGATCGCCTGTTCAAGCAATGAAATCGAAGACAAGGCCAGGGCTTTCATGGCCCGGACCAGTTCATGCAGTTCATGGACATGGCTGATTTTGCGCTGCAGATCAGACGCTGTCTCACTCATAGTCAAACCGGTTCCCTTCCGTTGCTGAAAGGGGCCACCGTCTCTTGAGCAAGTCGCAACAGAGATGGATGCAAGGACTCTTTGGCGGGATGACGTTCAGACAACCAGCCCGAGATTGCGCTTTGATTCTCCATAGCCGCTGAGATCAGCTTTTCCTGGACCAATGGCAGGCGTTCGATCTTCACTGGATCGAGCAATCCCTCTGCCAGTGCGGCCAAGATCAGGATCTGGGCCTCCATGGGAATTGGTTTTTGTTCAGGTTGCTTGAGGCAGGCCCTGATCTTCTGCCCATGAGCCAGCATGCGGCGGGACGGTTCGTCAAGATGCGCCCCAAAACGGGCAAACGATTCCAGTTCGACAAATTGTGCATAGGCAAGCTTGAGGTCTTTGACGATGGTACGGAAAATATCGTGCTGGGCCTTGCCTCCGACCCTGGAAACAGACAGGCCCACGTCGATGGCTGGCAAGACCCCGAGGTCAAACAAGGAGGGCGACAAGTAGATCTGGCCATCTGTAATGGATATCAAGTTGGTCGGGATATAGGCCGAAATGTTCTGGGATTCCGTCTCGACAATTGGCAGCGCGGTCAACGACCCGCCGCCCAGTTCCTGTTTGAGCCGCGTCGATCGCTCGAGCAGGCGTGAATGGATGTAGAAGATATCGCCTGGGAAAGCTTCCCTGCCGGGCGGCCGGTGTAGCAGCAGCGAGAGCTCACGGTAGGACCTGGCATGCGCGGTCAGGTCATCGTAGACCACCAGGGTGTCATAGCCTTCTGCCATGAAGCTCTCGGCAATACTGGTGGCAGCATACGGAGCAATGTAGGACAGGCCTGCTGCCTCATTGCTTTCAGCGACGACAACAACACAGTGGCGGAGTGCATCATTTGTGCGCAGGATTTCAACCGCTTTGGCTACCGCTGACGAACGCTGCCCGATGGCACAATAGACGCAAAAGACCGAACGATCCCGCTGGTTGATGATCGTGTCCAAAGCCACAGCAGTCTTGCCGGTTTTGCGGTCACCCATGATCAGTTCACGCTGGCCGCGACCGATGGGAACCATGGCATCGATTGCCTTGATTCCTGTTTGCAGTGGAACTGTGACTGGCAAACGGTCCATGATCGCCGGAGCTGGTCTTTCGATCGGCAAGCGGCGCCTGGTCTGGAGAGGTCCTGCCCCATCCAGTGGCCTGCCAAGAGGATCGATCACACGGCCGAGCAATTCAGGGCCGACCGGAATGTCCAGCACACGACCGAGGCGGCGGACAGGTTCGCCAATCGACAGACTGGCCGGATGGCCAAACAGGATCACGCCAAAATCGGACCTGTCCAAGTCGTAAGCCATGCCAAGGCTGCCATCAGCGAACTGGACCAGTTCTTCAAACCCGATGTCTTCAAGGCCTGTGACTCGCACGACACCAGCGGCGATGGACTGGATCCTGCCAATTGCAACCGGTGTGAGCAGGTTCCGGCGGCTGTCCAGTGCTGCCGACAAGGATTGAAACACATTGGCCGTCAAGGTCTCCAGATCCTGGCGTGTCATGGTCCGGTTCCTTGTCCCTGGATTTTGGATCCAGGAGCCGTAACCAGGGAATCCAGACACTCATGCAAGGAAACCAGGTAATCATCGATCGTCCAATCCACTTGCGTGCCGCCTGAGTAGAGTGTCAAGCCACACATCCTGGCTGGTTCCAATTCATACTGGATCGAGTCATAGCCAGGCCCAAGCGACCTGATGGCCGTTTCCAGGATCTGGCGCTGCTGGGGTACCAGGGGCCAGGTTGATGCAATCCGGATGTCATGAGTCGATTCGGTGTCGGTTCCGGTGGCAGGCAATTGCCAGTTGTCCACCTCATGCGCAGTCAGCTTTTCTGCCAGGCGTTCAACCATCCTCTGCTCAAGGGACTGGCCGGAAAGATCCTGCAGGGTCCGTTCCAGCGTCTCCATGACAGCTGTTCCCAGCTGACGCTGGAATGCCTGGGCAAATTCATCGGCTTCTGTTTGCAGGGCAGCCCGGTACCGGTCCGATTCTGCCTCTGCCTCAGTCTTCACCAATGCCAGTTTCCTCAGTCTTTCCTGCTCAATCTGTTCAGCCAGCTCCTGCATGCGTTCAGCTTTCTGCCGTTCCAGATCTTCCAGTTTTTCCTGATACAGATTACGGGTTTTCTCGGCGTCTTCCATTTTGACTTCAGCAGCTTGGATTGAGCGGGCAATTTTACTTTCGCGCTCATCGATGGCTTTGAGCACAGGTGTGAAGAGAAACCGTTTCAGGAGAAACACCAAGATCAGGAAATTGGCCACTTGGGCCAAAATCGTGAACCAGTCCACAAGCATGATCAGCCTCCAGCCAGGTTGGTAATGGCATAGTTCCAGAATGGATTGACGAAAATCAGGATCAGGGTGATGACCAGGCAATAGATGGCGGTGGATTCAACCATGGCAAGGCCCACAAACAATGTCCTGGTGATGACCGGTGATGCATCGGGCTGCTGGGCCAGCGCTGTCAGGGCAGTTGCGACCGCTCGTCCTTCGCCAAGCGCCGGGCCAATCGTGCCAATTGTGATTGTCAGGCCGGAAATGATGATGGATGTGATGGCAATAGCCGTCAATGGATTCATGGGGACCTCCTTTCAGGATGCGACTGGGTGGCTGATGCAATGTAGACAGCCGTCAGTATAGCGAAGATATAGGCCTGGACCATGCCTGTCACCAGTCCCAGGACCGTCATCAGGACCGGTATGAATAATGGCGCCAGCGACAGAAGCACTGCAACGATCATCACACCACTCATCATGTTGCCGAACAAGCGGACGGCCAGGGCTAATGTTCTGGATAGCTCGCCGATCAGATTGAAGGGCAGCATCAGCGGAGTAGGCTGCAGATAGGTTCTGAGATAGCCGCCAAAGCCCTGTTTCCAGATTCCGAAGACTGGTACGGCAAACAAGACACACAGCGCCAGGGCAATGGTTGTCGAAAGCGATCCTGTGGGAGGCTGATAGCCTGGAATGATCGTCAACAGGGACGAACTGGCAATAAACAGGAACAGCGAGCCAATGAAAGGCAAATACCGCCGGGGCATTTTCAGACCGATGGCTTCGATCTGGCTGACAATCAGGAGGACGGTCATTTCAAGGAAGTTCTGTATCCTCGTCCTCCGGCTGGTCTTCCCGATTTTCCGGGTCGCCAGGATCGATCCTCCGGTCAAGGCTGCCATCATCAGCCAAGTGACAACCAGAGTCGCATTGATTTTGATAAAACCAAACGAAAAGAACACGGTCTGGTCAGGACTGATGTTCATCTCTCGATTCCTCCTTCCTCTGCTTGATGGCATCGACCTGATGCCTGGCCCTACCACTGAGCACACTGCGGACCACAATAAATCCAGCCAGCGCGGCAATCAAATTCTGCCAGCCCTGGCGAGCGGCCCAGACAAAACCAAGCACAACCAGGCCGAGGCGCAAGAGCAGGCTCAATGCGAACCAGATCCCTGGATGGGCGGAATCAAGCCCTTTCTGGATGGTCAGCCATAAGCCGGCAAAAAACAGAAAACCGAGCAGGGCACCGATGGCAACTCCTTGCAAAACTGCGAGCACATTCATGGTCTGTCCTTCCCATCCTTGTCTTCAGATCTGTCCTGGCCTGATTCCGAATCCATTTCATCGGCCTGGCGGCCCAGCCAGTACCAGACATTCAGGCACCCCAGACCTATGCCGCCGGCTAAAAGCATCAGGGTCCATGAAAAAGGAGAGGGCCAGTGTTGATCGATCCAGATGCCTGATAACAGGCCCAGCAGACCTGGTATGGTAATCGACCAGCCCACCAGGCCCATCAGGCCCATGCCCAGCCAGGGCTTATCGGCACCAGTCTGCCTGAGCCTGATTTTCCGCCTCGACTCTTCCCCGACCTTTTGGATCAGTTCATCATCAGTGGATCGATGGTTCCTGATTTCATGACTTGACATGATGCACCTCATGGTAGAGCCGGATAAAATCGTCTTCAAACTTCATCAGGATCTGGCGGGTTTGCAGCTCTTGTTCACTGACCGTTTTCAAGGCTGATTCCAGTCGGTCGCGCAAGGTATCCAGATCATCGCTGGCGACAGCACGGCGGGCAGAAACCTGGACAGACAGGCCGGATTTTAGGAGAATCCCTTCGTCAAGGGCGATGTAATGTTCGAGTCCCTGATGATCCTCGTAAGTCAAAATACCAGGACGAAGCGGGGTGACGAGGTCGAGCCGGTGTGGCCAGATGCCATAGGATCCTGAAGGTGTCTGCACAACCAGGCGAACCACCTGTTCATCCCGGAGAACGACTCGTTCAGGGATGTTGACGACCAGGGTGATCTGATCCGTGTTTTTCATGGAGTGCCTCCGGTAGCCCTGTTCAGGTTTGTTTCATGCGCCATTTTTTCAAAAACATCCTCAATCGGACCGATCATATACAACGATTGTTCAGGATATGACATGAACTCGTCATTGAGGATCTGCTCACAGCCTGCCAGTGCATCTTCCCTGCTGACAAACCGTCCCCTGAGACCTGAAAAATGCTCAGTGGTAAAAAATGGCTGGGTCAGAAACCGTTCCAGCCGACGGGCCCGGGCGACCAGTTTCTGGTCTTCTGGCGAAAGTTGCTCGAGACCGAGCATGGAGATGATGTCCTTGAGATTGTCATACCGGGCCAGAGTCTGCCGGACAGCCTGGGCCAGATGGTAATGTCGTTGTCCGATGATTCCGGGTGTGGCCAGCTTGGAATTGGACTGCAGGGGGTCGATGGCTGGATACAGGCCTTCGCTGGCCCTTTTGCGGGACATGACAATGGATGCAGACAGATGGGAAAAGGTGTGGACAGCTGCCGGATCCGTAAAGTCATCCGCAGGAACATAGACCGCCTGAATCGAAGTGATGGCTCCCGACTGGGTATTGGCGATGCGTTCCTGCAACTGGGCCAGATCCGTCGCCAAGGTTGGCTGGTATCCAAGCCGGGATGGCATCTGGCCCAACAGGCCGGACACTTCAGCACCTGCCTGGATGAAACGGAAAATATTGTCGATGAGGAGCAGGACGTCCTTGTGTTCGTCATCCCGGAAATACTCAGCCATGGTCATGGCCGTGTGACCAACTCTGAAACGGCAGCCAGGCGGCTCATTCATCTGGCCAAAAACAAGGACCATGTCCTCCAGGACACCGGCTTCCTGCATGCTGCGGTAAAGCTCTTCCCCTTCCCGGCAGCGTTCGCCTATGCCACAAAATAGACTGACTCCAGCATGGTGACGGATCATGTTGTGGATGATTTCTGTCAGAAGGACAGTTTTGCCGACGCCGGCACCACCAAAAAGTCCAGCCTTGCCGCCTCGTTCGAGAGGGGCCAGGACATCGATGACCTTGATGCCGGTTTCAAATAGCTCGGATGTGGGAGATCGTTTGGCAAGGGGCGGGGGTGCAGCATGGATGGTGCGATGACTGACCGGTTCAGGGGCAGGCTGATGGTCGATGACCTGGCCAAAGACATCAAACATGCGCGAGAGAATGGCGGGTCCGACTGGGGCAAGGATTGTCTGGCCCGTATTGACAACGGTCATGCCCCGGGCCAATCCCTGTGTCGGGGTCAGGGCAATCCCCCTGACACAGCCAGGTGCTACTTGAGCCTGGACTTCCAGAATGATCTCATTCTGGCGCCCAGTCCGCAGGATGGTATGGATAGCCGGCAGCCGTTCCGGAAAAGCGACATCGACCACACTACCCTGGACGGTCAGAATACGTCCTGTATGCATCGTTTCGAATGACTGGGCCACGATCGGTCCTCCTGTCAGTTCTTGCACAGAAGCGGATCGGTTCGGTCACCCTGATGGGTTCTAACTCCAGTATAACACAGCCAGGTTCTGGCTCTGGCCGGATCAGGCCCGGACGATCCGGGCACCGAAAGGCATCAGGGCCAGGCGGGCAAACTTGAAAGCCTGGAAACCAAATGGTATGCCGACAATGGTCAGGCAGTAGACGAGGCCGATTACAACTGCGGTGACAGCCAGCTCCCAGCCCAAAAAGAGAATCCAGAGGATATTGGCCAGGAATGAAACCGTGCCAGCCTGGCTGTAATCGATGTCTTTGCCAAAAGGGGCGAGCATCAGCGCCGCAAATTTGAAGCACTGCAGGCCAATGGGGATACCGATGATCGTGACCAGGCACAAAAGCCCGGCAATCAGCCAGGCCAGCCATAGCAGGACACCACCGAAAATGAACCAGAGAAAATTGCCGATCAAACTCATGGTTGTCGCCCCCCTGCCGAATCAGATCTCCTCTCATTTTAGCATGACAGCCGGCCTTCTGTATGCTGAATCCTTCTGTCATCCACTTCCGGGCTGGCATTTTACCGGAAAGTATGGAAAATAGGGATATAGAACGTTCTTTAAGTCCAAAAGGGGAACCATGCCAGATCTGCATCTGCCAGACCGCCAGACCGCCAGCATCGCCCGCGAAGTGTTGGACCTGACCCGCGACACCCTGATGGTGGCCCTGCGCTTTCTCGGCCCTGCCCTGGACCAGCCAGTTTTCCAGGATTCAGGACGGGACCTGTTCTCGACCGATGGCCAGCGTGTTGCCTTTGGCCAGAAATCACTGCTCGACCGCTATCAGGCCAGTCGTGAGCACGTGGCCAGAGATTATCTACATCTCATCTTGCACCTGGTGCTCCTTCATCCCTTCGCCGGCCAGAAAGCGCGGCCTGACTACTGGGACCTGGCCTGCGATATTGCCGTCGAAACCATCATCGACGAATTAAACCTGGTGCAGACAGAATGCCCCGGAACATCTGCTCGCCGAGCCCTGGCCCGCCAATTGAAACAAGAGGCGCGAGCTTTAACTGCAGAGCGTCTTTACCAGTTTTTCCTTGGCCAGTCTTTGCCTGATGCAACCATGCTCCAGTGGCAGGATCTGGTGTTGCGGGATGACCATCATGACTGGCCCCTGCGAAAGATCGCGCCGGATGAAGACTCTGAAAACCAACAAGACACCCCGTTGCCTTTACATCCTGACGCCGAGCAGCAAGATGCGCAAAGCAGGGCCCGTGAACGATGGGAAGCCATCAGCAGCCGGATCCAGGTGGATCTGGAGACACTCTCCCGGAACTGGGGCGGCCGCTCGGGTACCTTGACGGCTGCGATTGAACGAGCCAACCAGTCGAGGGTGAATTACCGGTCCTTCCTGCAGCGATTCATGGTCCTGGATGAAGCCCTGCGGATCAATGATGATGAATTCGACACGGTGTTCTATACGTATGGTCTGACACTCTATCGCAATCTGCCGTTGATCGAACCACTCGAATACAAGGATGTTCCAAAAATCCGTGATCTCGTCATTGCCATCGATACATCTGCCTCTTGCAGTGGCGATACGGTCCAGTCTTTCATCCGCAAAACGGGTGACATCCTCAGTCAGAACGAGGCGTTTTTCCAGACCTTCAATGTCTTTCTCATCCAATGCGACGCCAAGGTCCAGTCCGTCGTCCAGCTGAAAAAACCAGATGACTTTGCCCGCTACACCGCCAGTGAACAGTTATGTGGTTTCGGTGGCACGGATTTTCGCCCAGTGTTCCAGCTGGTCGATGACATGATCAGGCAGAGTCACTTCACCCAGCTCAAGGGGCTGATCTATTTTACAGACGGCCAGGGCACCTACCCAGAAAAGAAACCCGCCTATGAGACGGCATTTATCTTCCTCAACGACGAGGGCACTCAGGTGGCTGTGCCACCCTGGGCCATCAAGCTGATCTTGCACGAAGAAGACCTCGACCAGCTTTGACGCAGCAAAAACGCACCCAAAGGAGCCAACGCCATGGATATCAAAAGCGCCAAGCAGCAAATCCAGAATGCCATCGCAGCCTATCTGAAAAAAGACGAACTGGGCAATTACCGGATCCCGCTTGAAAAACAGCGGCCGATCTTTCTGCTCGGCGCACCTGGCATCGGCAAGACAGCCATCATGGAACAGATCGCCCAGGAGCTTGGCATCAGCCTGGTGTCTTATTCCATGACCCATCATACCCGGCAAAGTGCCCTTGGCCTGCCGTTCATCCTGCGCAAAACGTATGGGGGTGTCGACTATGACGTATCTGAATACACCATGAGTGAAATCATAGCCGCAGTGTATGACACCATCGAAGAAACCGGGATCGCGGAAGGAATCTTGTTCCTGGACGAAGTCAACTGTGTCTCTGAGACGCTGGCGCCGGCGATGTTGCAGTTTCTGCAGTTCAAAGTCTTTGGCCGGCACCGGTTGCCAAAAGGATGGATGGTCGTCACAGCCGGCAATCCGCCTGAATACAACAAGTCCGTGCGTGAATTTGACATTGTCACCATGGACCGCTTGAAACGGATCGATGTCGAACCGGATTATGCCGTCTGGAAAGAATATGCCTGGCACTATCAAGTGCATGGCAGCATCCTGTCCTACCTCGAAGTGCGTCAACAGGATTTCTACACAGTCGAATCAACCGTCGATGGCAAGAGCTTTGTCACGGCCCGAGGCTGGGAAGACCTGTCCAAGATGATTGTGCTGTCCGAAGAACTGGGCTTGCCGGTGGATCACCATCTGACGGGCCAATACCTGCAAAACTCACGGATCGCCCGTGAATTCGCTCTTTATTATGAACTGTACAACGCCTACAAGGACCAGTATCAGATCGAGGCTATCATGTCTGGCCAGGCCAGTGAAGAGGTGATCTTGAAAGCGCAGGCGGCACCGTTTGACGAACGATTGTCTTTGCTGGGCCTGCTGCTGGATGCCCTGGGGCAGGACATGCACGGCTGTCTGGTGGACGATGCCCTGGTCGAGCATCGTTTCAAGGTCCTCAAGAGCATCCGGTCGGAAATGGAACAACCTGCTTCCGACGCTCAGGCGATCCTTGCCCGCCAGATCCAGCTGCAGCAGAAAGCCTTGGAAATCGGCGAACGTTCCCTGACCTTGACTGAGGAACGCAAGCACCTGGTCCAGCTGTTGATCAAAAGCCTGGAAAACGACCAGCGCGACTTGATCCTCGGTGGAGCCAGCGCGCACCGGGCGCCATTTGACCTGCTTAAAAGCACCTTTGACCAGGCAGTCACCCAGCTGGAAGCAGATTCCACCCAGGTCCGGGAGCGGCTGCATCACGTGTTTGAATATGTCAACGCGGCCTTTGGCGATGGTCAGGAACGCAGGACGCTCATGTCTGGCCTGACGAACCATCCCGATTCAGCTCGGTTTATCAGCCGGTTCGGGTGTGATGATTATTTTGCCCACAGCGATGACTTGAAACTGTTTGATCGTCACCAGGCAATCTTGTCAGCCATGGCCAATCTGCAGAACGGGATCACACAGGTTGACTCATCCAATGGATCCGTTTCTGGAGACCAGGCATGATCCTGCTGATGGAAAAAGGCCGGGCAGAAAATTATTCCGGTATGCTGTGCCCGGACAGCCAGGTCGAAATCCCCGACGGGGTGACCCAGATCGGCAGCAGGGCATTTTTCCGCATGCGCGATCACAACATCACCGATATCCCGCGTTTTCGCAGCATCCAGATCCCAGACAGTGTCAGGGAAATTGCTGCCGAGGCTTTCTATCGTTGCGAAGCACTGGAATCCGTCCGGCTGCCTTCCGGTCTGACCCGGATTGAATCCGGCACCTTCCGACTCTGCCGCAGCCTGCGCGAAATCATCCTGCCTGACTCCATCCGGGAGATTGGCACACAGGCGTTTGCCGGTTGTACCCATCTCGAGTCCATCCTTTTACCGGAGGGTTTGGAACGGATCGGCGAATCCGCTTTTGCCGATTGCCAGAACCTCCGGCAGATCAAGCTGCCCTCGACACTGGTGCAGATGGGCCCTGGTGCTTTTGCCAATTGTGCGGCCCTTCAGGAACTGGTCATACCGGATGGTATCGATGCGATCAACGACAATCTGCTGGAGGGGTGCGTCAGTCTGCAGTCGATTTCCCTGCCCCCGACAATCCGGCACATTGGCATGACGGCTTTTGCCAACTGCCAGAGCCTCGGTGCACTGCATGTACCGGCAGGCGTGCAGCAGATCGGCCTGGGAGCCTTTTCCAAATGTTACAGTCTCCGACAGTTGAACCTGCCCGCTGGACTGAAAAGAATCGAAGAGCGGACTTTTCTCGGTTGTGTCTTGCTTGATGCCGTGGAACTGCCTGCCACCATCCACACCATTTCCGACATGGCCTTTAAAAGCTGTGATGCGTTGACACACATTGTTCTGCCTGACCGTCTCAGCAAACTGGGCCGCTGGGCATTTGACGATTGTCGCAATCTGCGGCACATCCAGTTACCAGAACATCTGTCCCAGCTGGGCGAGGGCGTTTTCATCCGTTGTGAGCAATTGGCTCACCTGGATGTGCACCCGGATAACCCGGTCTTCTCGTCCCGGGATGGTGTTCTGTTTGACAAGCCGTTCGAGCGCCTCCTGGTTTTCCCGGAAGGTCATCCGGCAGCCCGTTACACCGTGCCAGAATGCATACGCGAAATTGCCGCCCACGCTTTCAAGGGGTGTCGACAGCTGACCCGGCTGGAATTGCCCTCAGAGCTGCAGATGATAGGCCCCTGGGCTTTGACAGGCTGCACCCATCTGCGCCAGCTGGTCATTCCCCCTCTCGTGAAACACCTCCCTCAAGGGATCTTTTCCGGTTGCAGCCAGTTGGAGACCCTGGTCTTGCCGGATGGCCTCGAATCCATTGCAGACAAAGTCTTTGCTGAGTGCAAAAGTCTCAGGCGCCTTCAGATTCCGGCACATCTGCACCAAACCAGTGAACGCGCCTGGGTGGGGCTCAGGCAGCTGGAAATCCGGCTGCCGGCTATAGCCACCCCTCTTCCAGGTGAAACCTGTGATGTCATCCTGTTCCCCGACTGGACACGGTTGACGTTTGAGGAAGCAACTGAATTTTGCCTGTGTGTCCAGGCGCAGGATGGCAGGTTGGCCATCGATGAAACACGGTACGACCAATTGTGGAGCCAATTGACCTGGCTACAGGAACGGTTTGCCATGGCTGTAGTCCAGTTGCGCTGTCCCAGTCGCCTGTCGCTGGAAAGGCTATCCCTGTATCTGGATTTCATGCGTGCACATGCGGCGCAACTCATGCCTGGTGTCATCGACCAGCAAGATTTGGCCGCCTGCCAGGTCTTGCTCGAGCATCAATTGCTGAGTGAGTCGGTCCTCGAAGCTGCCATTGAACGAGCCAACGACGGCCACCATGCTGAAATCCTGATGCGCTTGCTGCACTACCAGCACCAGACAAGAGGTCCGCGATCGTTCCGGTATGAATTCTAATCTTGAGACAGGACAGGCATCCGGATCCAGGAATCGGCTGGTGCCAGCGCCGCGGCTTCTGCTGCATCGTGGGTAACCACCAGCAAGGTCTTCCCCTGTGCTTTGGACTGGACATACGACAGCACACTGCTTTTCGTGTCAGGGTCCAGACCTTTGAAAGGCTCATCGAGCACAATCAAGTCACTGTCAGCCAGCATGGCCCGGACAATCGAAACCCGGCGCTGCTGGCCACCACTCAGGGTCCGGACCGGCTGCTGGATACTGCCCGAAAGGCCGATTTCCACCAGGTGCTGGACGATGGTCTGGCGACTTAAGGATTTGCCCGTGACCAGACGTACATTCGCCAGGGCAGAAAACGGACTGCAGAGACGTTCTTCCTGAAATACGGCGCTGATCTTGTCCGGCAGGCCAACGATCTGGCCTTCGTCGAGTCGTTCCAGACCCATCAGGAGCCTGAGGAGCGTCGTCTTGCCACAGCCAGAAGGCCCCATGATAACGGTGGTCTCATGATCGGGCAAGACAGCCGAAAATTGATTGAGCACGGGCCGGCCAGCATAGGACTTGCTCACGTTTTTGATTTCAATGGCCATAGTCAACGGCTCTCCACAAAGGCAAACAATCGATCCAAGCCCTGGACAATGGCTTTGTCTACCAGGATCGAGAGTCCAACCACGACGATGGTCCAGGCAAACAAGTCTCCCGTATCCAGGTAGACTTTGGCCTGATAAAGCCGTTCCCCGATCGTTCCGGATGGAATGCCGATGACCTCAGCTGCAATGCCGGCTTTCCAGGCCAGGCCCGTGGCGACGGTACAGGATGCAACCAGGAAAGGGCGCAGCTGCGGCAGGTAGATGTAGACAAGGCGACGCCAGCGGCTGACTTTAAAGACCGCTGCCATCTCAAGCAACTGGATGTCAGTGGAGCGGATCCCTTGCAGGACGCTGGTGTAAATGATTGGCAACACCATCAGGAAAGAAATGAAAACGGACAAACTGCGCGAGTCCAGCCAGATCAGGCACAAGATGATGAACGATGCGACCGGAGTCGCTTTGATTGCGGCCATATAGGGCCAGAACAAGGTATCGACCAGATGCCAGCGCGCAGAAACAACAGCCAGGAAGATGCCTGTCACCAACGCCAGGGCAAAACCCAGGAGAATCCTGCCCAGGGAGTGGGAGACCGCCAGCCAGAAAGCGCCTTGGCCAGACAGAGTCGCAAGCCGGACGAGAGCGGTCCACGGCGAAACAAGGAGCAAGTGGCTCTGGACCAGCCAGGCTGCCAGCTGCCAGACCCATAAAGCCAGGAAGATGGACAGCGCTTTAGCCCAGGAGGGAAGCTTGCCTGTGGTTGTCACGGACACGCTCAAGGCTGGAAATAGAACGCATCATCCGGCAGCTGGCCACCGACCGACTTGGCATTCTGGGCCATGAGCACCTCTAG
>DIGA01000119.1 GCA_002419365.1 Mageeibacillus sp. UBA5734
AGACTTGATGGCAGGTCTGCCACCTGATCGGAATTTTCCATCGTTCGTACCACCCTTGGCTGCAGGTCTGTCACCTTGGATGGAAAGTTCTACTTTTGGGTCGGCCCATCTTGATGGAAGAAAAAATGGCAGTCTCGAAACAGCTGTGGCTGTAATCTTTGCTGATCTGAGACAAGATGTTCCACTTTGGTGGTCCGACATAGGAAGGGAAATTTCCGCCGCTATGTCAGAGCACTATTTCGGAACATTTTCGATGAGGCGTCAACCTGCTGCGGCTGTAAGCTTCACAAGCACATTACAGATTTTCCCAAAAGTGAACCGACCCTAAATCGGGAACATTCCGCGAAAAGTGCCAGACTTGGCCGCACCTCCGACCCTAAATCGTGAACATTCCGCTTAAAGTGCCAGACTTCGCCGCACCTCCGACCCCAAAATCGGAACATTCCGCTTAAAGTGCCAGACTTGGCCGTAAGTAGCCCGCTACAGTCAAGTCACCACCCGTCACCGCCAGACACTGGCCACAATTCCTGACGCCGCCGGGTAATTCCGGGCGCGACCAGGTGCGTCTGTCTTCGCCCAGCCGTGCCTGGATGGCGCGGCATGCGGTCTCACTCAATCAGCTGCCATCAGCTGGCGGCAATCTGCCACGGTCAGACCGGCAAAGCCGGTCACGACACGATCGGCTTCCTTCAAGTCTTGTGCGACGTAGTCGGGATTGGCGAAGGCGATACAAGTCATGCCGGCTGCTTTGGCGGCCAGAAGGCCATTGCGGGAATCTTCAATCACGAGGCAGGTGGAAGGTTCGACGCCGAGGCGTTCGGCAGCCAACAGGAAGACGTCGGGAAAAGGTTTGCCGTTCTGGCATTCCCCGCCGCTGGCAAAGGTTGCAAAGCAGTCTTTGACCTGGAAACTGGAGACGGTATGGAGGATGTCGGTCATCGGTGAGGAGGAGGCAACGGCCAGGCGGATACCGCTGGCATGGAGATGGCGGATCAGGTCGAGTACGCCAGGAATCGGCTTCATGCCTTCTTCGCGCAAGATTGTCTCGCGCAGGGTATTGGCCCGCTCGATCAGCTGGTCTACAGACAAATCCAGACCAAAGGTTGCTTTCAGGGTCGTCCAGGTGTAGACGGAGGTGGTGCCGAAAAAGGCGTAATGGTAGCTGACATCGACTTCGACGCCCAATTCGCGCAGCAGCTGCTGCTTGGAGCGCAGGAAACTGTCTTCAGAGTCGATGATGACGCCATCCATGTCAAAAATAACGGCTTCGAGCATTGTGATATATCCTTGTTAAAAAATAATCCAGCAGGCAGGCTGCGCGGAATGAGGAGGTATTCCGTGCAGCCTATCGTGCTGGATGGTCAAACAGCGCAGCTGATCGGATCAGCAGCCGAAGTCTGTGCGGTAATGGGCGAGTTTGTCATAGGAGGGGACGAGTGCGGTGTAAAGGGATTGGAAAATCTCGTGCAGCTTGTTGTAACGCTGGGCGGCAGCGGGATCTGGCTGGATGGTGTCGAGGAGCTCAAGCTTTGCGGTACCGGCAGACAAGTCGGAGAAATGGCCGATGGCGGTACCAGCAATGATCGCCGCGCCCACTGTGGTGGCGTGTTCGCTCGGACTTTTCAGCCGGCTGACAGGGACGTCCAGGACATCGGACAGGATCTGGCGCCAGAGGCTACTCTTGCCACCACCACCAATCAGGTGCATGTGTTTGATCACCAGGCCGTCATCGCGGTGCATCGCGACCGTATCGCGCAGGGCCATGGAAATGCCTTCGAGGACGGCGCGCAGGAGGTGGGCCGTCTGGTGTTCCGGTGCCAGGCCGACAAAGGCGCCGCGGGCGTCGGGATTGAAGTGGGGCGTCCGTTCGCCAGCCAGGTAAGGCTGGAAGATCAGTCCGTCTGAGCCGGGTGCCACGGAGGCTGCGAGGGAATCAAACTGGCGCAGATCTGGAACCTGGCAGGCAGCCTGGGCCCAGTCGATGGCTCGGCCAGCATTCTGGATCGTGCCGAAGGATCCGACGGAATAACCGTCGCCGCTGACAATGTTGAAATTGCGCATCGCCGGATCGAGGACGGCCTTTTCTGACATGCAGGCGGTCCAGGCGGTGGTGCCGAGGCAGACGTAGTGGTCACCGGCGCGGGCCGCACCGGCACCGATCGCGGAGCCGGCGCCGTCACCGGCACCGGCTGCAACCGGAATCCCGGCTGGCAGACCGAGGATGGCTGCGGTGGCCGGACAGAGGCGTCCAACCAGGTCCGTGCCGCGGTGCAATTGGGGCAACCTGCCCAGATCGAGACCGAGGGTGGCATAAACATCGTCAAAATAGGACAACGTGTGGACATTGATCAGGCAGGCATGCGAGGCGTCGGAGTAATCGGTCGAATCAAACGAGCCGGTAAGCCATCCGGTGACATAGTCCTTGGATTGGAGAAATTTGGCCGTCTGGCTGTACACAGCCGGCTGTTCCTCCATAAACCAGAGCATTTTGGCCAGGGTTGAGGGACCGGCGCGGTTGCCCGTCAGCGCATAGAGCTGGCCAGCGCCAAGGATCTGGTCGATCGCTTCCGCTTGTTTACGCGAACGGGTATCGCCATGCAGCAGGTGGCGCGACAACGGCTGGCCGGTTGCATCGACGGGCAAGCAGCCGAGCATGTGGCCAGTGACCGCAATGGCTGCAACAGACTGGGCCAGGGCCGGGTGCTGCTGGTACAGGTCGGCGACACAAGCGCGAACGGCTTCCAGCCAGTCACTGGATTCCTGTTCGGATACACCACCGGGTGCTGTGTATGTCTGGATCCGGCGCTGGCTGCTGGCCAGGACAGCCATTTCGGCTGAGACAAAGCTGACTTTGGTGGCTGTGGTGCCCAGATCAATCGCGAGGATCATGGCTCAGGCTCCTTTTTCAAGAGGAAGTGTCAATAGGAAGTCAGGGAATGATCAGGATCTTGCCTAGTTTGCGATAGGCGGGGTCTTCGAACACCGTGGCGATGTCTTTCAGGGGGACGCGGGGGCCAAACAGTGGTTCGATCTGGATCGCGCCACTTTCGATCAGGTTCAACGAGCGCTGCAGGGTGTAGGGATTGATGAATGAGGCTGTCAGGTGTAGCTCGCGCCGGAAGACATCGAAGGGTTTGAGGGCGATTTCACAATCGGGCGGGGTCAGGCCGAACATCATGACGGTGCCGCCTTTGCCGCAAAGCCGGATGGCTTCATTGACCGTGACACCGAGGCCGACACATTCGATGCTGACATCGACCGGCGGGTAGCCCTTGCCGGTCATGACGTCAGCAGGATCTGCTTCCTTGGGGTTGATGCAGAGCGTCGCGCCGAGCGCATAGGCGGCAGCATGTTTTTCCACGATCGGTTCAATCACCACGACGCGGGCGGCGCCGGACTGTTTGGCCAGCTGGAGCATCATCAGTCCGATCGTGCCGGCACCGATCACGAGCACGGTGCTGCCGGCTTTGATCCGGGACAGGTCGATGCCATGCAGGCAGCAGCCGACGGGTTCGCCCATGGCAGCCAGTTCTAAAGGCAGGCTGTCCGGAATCTTGTAGGCCTGTTTAGCTTTGAAGGTGCAGTATTCGGCGAAACCACCATGGGTGGTCGTGCCGATGCCGATCATGTGCTCGCAGAAATGGGCTTGGCCATTGCGGCAGTAATAGCAGGCGCCGCAATAATCATTGGGATCGACACTGACCCGGTCACCGACTGCAAGGCTGGTGACGGCACTGCCGACCTGGGTGACGGTGCCGGAGAACTCATGGCCCAGGACGGTCCCGGGCGGGCATTCTGCTGCGCCCTTGTCGCCATGATAGATGTGCAGGTCTGTCCCGCAGACACCGCAGGCAGCGACTTTGATGACGATTTCATCCGGCTCCGGCTGGCGGACCGGGATGTCTTCGACAGCGATCTGGTGCTTTCCTTGAAAAACTGCAGCTAACATGGTGTACCTCCCTCAGCGCAGATACTCGACAGCAGCGCGTTCGATCGCCAGCCCCTGGGTATAGCGTTTAAAGAATTCATTATAGCCGGCCAGATCCGCTGGATCCGGTTCGACCCGCGCGCCCAGCTTGTCGGCAAAGACGCGCGTATTCAGGAAGTCTGGCAGAGTCTCGCCAGACTCGCGGTTGATGGCATAGTCGGCCAGCAGGGCGATACCCCAGGCGCCACCCTCCCCTGCTGTTTCCATGACGGAAATCGGCACGGTGGTCGCAGCAGCCATGATCTTCTGGCCGACTTCGCGGGTTTTGAAGAAACCGCCGTGGCCACGGATTTCATCAACCTCGACACCTTCTTTTTCAAACAGGATGTTCAGGCCGGTACGCAGAGCACCAAAGGGTGTGAACAGCAAGACCCGCATGAAATTTGCCAAGTTGAAATTGTTCTGGGCCGAACGGACGACCAGGGGCCGGCCTTCGGTGAAATGGGTGATGTGTTCGCCGGAGACATAACCGTAAGCCAGGAGGCCGCCGCAGTCAGGGTCGCCCTTGAGCGCCATGTTGAGCAGCGTGTCGTAGAGCTTCGGCTTGGGAATATCAAGGCCGAGTTCACGAGTCAGTTCGCCGAATAAGCCGATCCAGGCATCGTAGTCGGATGTGCAGTTGTTGGAGTGGACCATCGCAACCAGACTGCCGTCCGGGGTCGTGACCAGGTCGATTTCCGGATAGGCCTTGGATAGGTCTTTTTCGAGGACGATCATGGCGAAAACCGAAGTGCCAGCCGAGACATTGCCGGTGCGGACGGCGACACTGTTGGTGGCGACCATGCCGGTTCCTGCGTCTCCTTCCGGGGCACAAAACGGAATGCCCGGTTTGAGATGACCCGTGACATCAAGTAGCTTGGCGCCTTCTTCGGTCAGGTAGCCGGCGTTGTCACCGGAGACCAGGACTTCCGGCAGGATGTCGAGTAATTTCCAGGCAAAGCCTTTGTCCTGGACCAGTGTATCGAACTGGTCAGCGAACTTGGTATTGAAGGAATGGGTGTGAAGGTCGATCGGGAACATGCCCGAGGCTTCACCGATGCCCATGACGCGGCGACCGGTCAGTTTCCAGTGGACATAGCCAGCCAGCGTGGTCAGGTAGTCGATCTGGGCGACATGGTCTTCACCATTGAGGATCGCCTGGTAGAGGTGGGCGACGCTCCAGCGCTGCGGGATCGGATAATCGAACAAAGCCGTCAAGGCTTCGGAGGCCTGGCCCGTGATGTTGTTGCGCCAGGTGCGGAAAGGCACCAGCAGATTGCCATTCTTGTCATGGGTGATGTAACCATGCATCATGCCGGAAAATCCGATCGCGCCGGTCGTCTCGAGCACGACGCCGTAGTCGGCCTGTACTCGCCGGGCCATGTCACCATAGCTGGCCTGCACGCCCTGCCAGACATCCTCCAGATCATAGGTCCAGATGCCATTGATCTGGCTGTTCTCCCAGTCAAAGCTGCCCGAAGCGACAGGGAAATGATCCGGACCGATCAGGACAGTCTTGATCCGGGTCGAGCCGAGCTCGATGCCAATGGCAGTCCGGCCCTCGATAATGGCCTGGCTAATGGGGTTTTGATTGGTATCCATGCTGGGGCGTCTCCTTTCAGGCAATCACACTTTGTAAGCGACTTCAATCATTTTGCTCCGGATGGTCTCGACCAGGGAGGCAAAGTCTTGATAATAATGGGCCGTGTTGAATTCCACCTGCAGGTCAGGTTCGCTGACCAGGCCAGTTGAGACTTTCAAATGGCCAATCAGGAGACACGTGTTGAAGTCGAGGCATTTGATCATGGGGTACAGGATATGGCGGATCCGGTAACCGCCCGCCTCAACCGGCAGGTCTTCTTTCCCTTCTTCCACGGCAATCAAGCCATAGTTGGTCGCAACCAGCAGAGTGGCTCCGGACAGGACACCTGACTTTTTCGTCGTGTCGGCATAGGAGCGATTGAGATAGACAACGTCCACGATGTCCTCAGAAGCAGCCAGGGCTTGCTCTTTTTTTAAAATCGACTTGATGATCAAGGGCATATCATCGCGACTGTCCAGGATTTTCTGGATTTTCGTTTCAAGTTCAGTTGTCATGATCATTCACCATTTACCTTTTATTCGGTTGCTTCCAGTGCCGTGTCGAGGAATTCCTGGACAAAATAAAGGGCAGCACCAGAGGCGATCGCTTCCATCTTGTTGCGGCAAGCATAGAGGAAGCTGGCTGATTTCTCACTGAAGGGACTTTTCATATCTATTTTGGCCTGGAGTTGAGGCAGGTACTTGTCGATGAAGGGTCCAATGTCGCCTCCGATGATGATCGAACTGCCAAACATCATCCGGATTTCCGTGATCAGTGTGGCCAGGTTTGACAGATAGGTGTCCCACGTTTTTCTAAGATTTTCATCGCCATTGTTCAGGCGGTCAAAAAAGGTGAACAGGTCGCCGCCGGTCTGGCTGGACAGGACTTCTGCATTGCAATAAGGATCGAAGCAGCCTTTCTGGCCGCAGTAGCATGGCAAGCCATTCGGAACCAGATTCAGATGGCCGAATTCACAGCTGAACAACCCGTCACCGAGATAGACCTTGTCATTGATGAAAACGGATCCGCCGATGCTGCTGCCCAGGCTGACATAGCAAGCGTTGTGGATGTCCGGTGAGTGGACGATCTCAGAATAGCCGGCGGCAGCAGAATCGTGGATCAGTTTGGTTTTGTAAGGGATGTACCGGGAGAACTCGGCCCGGGTCATGCCGTTGTTGTCTATGACGCGGCCGTCGTAGACGAATTCTCCGGTCCTGTCGATCAGGCCAGGGACTGCAATGCCGACCCCGAGGATTTTCTCGTGTGGCAGGCCTGCCATGGCGATGATGTTTTCGACTTCACCGGCCAATATTTTCAAATAGTCCTCATCGCGCTGGTAATCTTTGCGGCGATAGACGTATTTGATAATCTGTCCATCCAAGTCGATGGCAATGCTTTTGATGTGATGACGGGTGATGTCGAGGCCGATCGCCACCCTGGCGTCCGGAATGTACGAGTAGGCGACAGGATTCCTGCCGCCCGCTCGATTGACCACCTTGTTTTCACAGCTGATCAGTCCCAGTTCGTTGAGATAGGTCAAGTTCTGCGTCACGGTCGGCAGGCTGAGTTGCAAATTGTAGGCAATTTCCTGCTTGGTCGCCTGACCTTGCTCGCGAAGATAAAAATAGATCCGTTTCCTATTGTCTGTTTTGATGTCAGCGATATTCATGTGAATCCGGTTTCTTTCTTCCGCGTGGCCAGGGGAATCAGCAACTGCCAGACCAGCAACTGGGGATTCCCGCTATCCCCGGATAATCGGTGTGGGATGATCCGAGAATAGCACAGTCAGACCCTTAAAAACAGGTGAAAGCGCCATCAACGACGAAGTCGGATCCGGTAGTGAAATCACTGGCGTCGCCAGCCAGGTAAACCGCAATGGCCTGCAGCTCGTCGGGGCGGCCCATACGGCCAATCGGTGAGAGGGCATTCCATTGCTCGATCAATGGTTTGAGATTCGGCGACTCCAGGACGAGGTCGGTGCCGATGTAGCCGGGGCTGATCGAGTTGACACGGACACCGGTCTTGGCGAATTCAACAGCCATCGATTTGGTCAGCATGATGACGCCCGCCTTGGAGGCATTGTACGCGCACTGGGGCTGGGGCACATTGACGATATGACCGGACATCGACGCGGTGTTGATGATCGAGCCGCGGCCCTGCTTGAGCATGACTTTGGCTGCAGCCTGCGAGGTCAGGAAAACGCCATTGAGGTTGACATCGATGACTTTCTTGAACTGGGCATAAGTCATTTCGTCAGCTGGAGCATTGATGCAGATACCGGCGTTGCAGAACGCAACGTCGATTTTGCCGAATTTTTCCAGGATGGTTTCGATCATCTGGTTGACATCGGCTTCGTCGGTGACGTCGGTCTTGATCGCAAGGGTTTCCACGCCCAGCTGGGCGATTTCTGCAGCGGTTTTCTCGGATTCTGCCAGATCCATGTCGACAATGACGACATGGCTGCCAGCTTCAGCAAGCGCGGTGGCAATGGATTTGCCAATGCCGCGGGCACCGCCTGTGACAAAGGACACCTTGCCATCGAGTCTCATTTTTTCCAAAATTCCCATAAAGTCCTCCTAAGCTTATCGTTGGTTATCGATCCATGTCGATGAGTACTTTCATCGTCGTTTCGCGGTTTTTGTCGATGAATTCGTAGGCGTCCTGATACTGGGCCAGCGGGTAGTGTTTGCTGACCAGTGGTTTGAGATTGACTTTGCCTTCGCTGACGATGCGGATGGCATCGACGTAGTCGTCATGGCGGTACATCATCGAGGTGTACAGGTCGATCTCCGAGTCATTAAGCTTGGCCAGGTCAACAGTTGCCATACCGGCAAAAACGGCGACCAGGACGATGATGCTGCCCTTTCTGGCGTTCTGGATGGCCTGCCCCATGGTGATGTTGTTGCCAGCACAGTCGTAGATAAGGTCAGCCTTGTCGGGACCGAAGCTTTCGACCACGACCTTGCCAAAATCGGCCTCGCGGGTGTTGAAGACATAGTCCGCGCCGCAGTCTTTGGCCAGCTGCAGGCGCAGGTCGGATACATCGGTGACCAGGACCTCTGCGGCGCCAAAGGCTTTCAGGGTCTGGACCAGCAGGATGCCGATCGGGCCAGCACCGAGGACGGCCACTTTTTTACCGGCCACATCGCCGACGCGTTTGACAGCGTGGACGGTGACAGCCAGCGGTTCGATCATGGCGCCCTCTTCGAAGGTCATCGAGTCGGGCAGCGGGGTGATCTTTTGTGCATCGACGGCGAAATATTCGCTGGCGGCACCGATCGTCTGGAAGCCCATGACCTTGAGGTTCTCACAGAGATTGTATTTGCCATGGCGGCAGGGATGGCACTGGCCACAAGTCACCTGGGGCTCGATGGTCACCTTCTGGCCCACGGCCAGTCCGGTCACACCTTCACCAAGTGCAACAATCTCACCAGATACTTCATGGCCCTGGGTCAGCGGGTACGTGACATAGGGGTGCTGGCCATGGAAGACATGGATATCGCTGCCACAGACTCCGACCCGTTTCATCGCCACCAGGACCTGTCCGGGATTGACTTGTGGAACAGGGACTTCCTTGATCTGGATGGTGTGGGGTCCGGTCATCTCTTGCTGGGACATGGTGGATTTCATAGATTCACTTCCTTTGTGTTCAAACCGGCGTCAATTGCTGGTCTGAGATCAGGCCTTGGCCAGGCCTGATTTGTTCTGGATGCTGTCAAAACCAACGGCCAGGATCAGGACGATGCCTTTGACGACCATCTGCATGTAGGTGCTGACATTCATCAGAACCATGCCGTTGGTCAGGATGCCGATGATCAGGGTGCCGGCGATGACGTTGGAGATTTTTCCGAAACCGCCGCTGACCGAGACGCCGCCGAGGACGACGCAGGTGATGACATCGAATTCAAAGCCTTTACCTGCGGTCGGCTGGGCGGAATTGGTGCGTGAGAGCATGACGATACCAGCCAGACCGGCAAAGAAACCGGAGAGGGCATAGATCATGAACTTGACGGAATTGACTTTGATACCAGACAGGCGGGATGCTTCTTCGTTGCCACCAACGGCGTAGAAGTAGCGGCCAAAGTAGGTTTTGTTGAGGATGAAGGCGCCAACGCCAAACGTGATGGCCATGATGATGACGGGGACCGGGACCGGGCCGACATAGCCTTGGCCAATGAGTTTGAAAGCTGGGTCAAAGCCGTAGATCGGGGTGCCGCCGGACATGATGTAGGCTGCGCCTTCAAAGATGATCTGGGTGGCAAAGGTGGCGATAATGGCAGGCATCTTGATCTTGGCAACCATGAATCCGTTCAGGGCACCGATCATGGTAGCCAGCATCAGTGAGGTGATGATCGCCGCGATGATCGAAAAGTTCATCTTGACCATCAGGTAGGCAGCGACGACATTGACCAGGGTAATGATTGAACCAGTGGCCAGGTCGATGCCGCCGATCAGGATAACGAAGGTCATGCCGACGGCCGCGATGCCGAACATCGAGACTTGGCGGGCGATGGTAAACAAGTTGTTGGCGGAAACGAATTTGTCATTTGCCGCAGCAAAGGCAATGAAGAGGACGACGAGAACCAGCCAAATCGCCTTGTCACGAATCTGGTTCATGATACTGTTTTTCATGAATAACCTCCTATACGGCAGATGCCAATCGCATAATCGCGTTCTGGTCAAAGGATTCTTTCTTCAGTTCACCGGTCATCTTTCCTTCGGCCAGGACGATGATGCGGTCTGACATGCCCATCAGTTCTTCCATTTCTGAAGAGATGAGCAGGATGCTCTTGCCTTGTTCCACCAGGTTGTTGATCAGCGAATAGATTTCAAATTTGGCACCGACGTCGATCCCGCGGGTGGGTTCGTCAAAGATGATCAGCTCGGAATTGGCGGCCAGCCATTTACCGAGGATGACCTTCTGCTGATTGCCACCGGATAGATTTCTGACCAGCTGGTTGACGGACGGTGTCTTGATCAGCAAATTCGTTTTATAGGAATTGGCTGTATCCTGTTCTTTTTTGGAATTAATGACTGACAACTGGGAAATACGATTGTAGATGGCCATGTTGATGTTATTTTTGACAGATAAAGTCAACAGGGCGCCATGACGCTTTCTGTCCTCGGGGACGAGGGCGATGCCAGCATCGATCGCCTGGCGTGGGCTTCTGGGGTGGATTTCCTTGCCCTTGAACAGGATCTTGCCAGAGGTCTTCTCTACTGCACCAAAAATCATCTGGGCCAGCTCCGTGCGACCGGCGCCAACCAGGCCACCCAGGCCGAGGACTTCACCTTTGTGCAGCTTGAAGCTGATATCGGTGTCACCATTACCGGTCACATTCTGCAGCTCGAGAACGGTTTCATCGTGACGAATACAAGCCGCGCGGGTTGGGTAGGTCTCAGTCAGTTCGCGGCCGACCATGAGGCGGATCAGTTCATCAACATGCGATTCCTTGGTGATCAGCGTCTTGATGTATTCGCCATCACGCAGGACCACGATACGGTCGGACAGGCGGAAAATTTCATCGAGGCGGTGGGAAATGTAGATGATGGATACGCCTTGCGATTTCAGCAGTTCACAGACCTTGAACATGCTCTCGACTTCTGCACTGGTCAGAGGAGCCGAGGGTTCGTCCATGATCAGGACTTTGGCGTTTTGCTTGATCGCCTTGGCAATTTCGACCATCTGCTGGTAGCCGACCGTCAGGTCGCCGCAGAGCTTTTTCGGATCGATCTTAATGTTGAGCTGGGCGAAAGCTTTTTCAGCTTCCTTTTCCATCGCCTTCTTATCGATCATAATGCCATTCCTGATCGGATTGCCCAGGAAAAGATTCTCAGCAGCAGACAGGCCTTTGACGTTGTTGAATTCCTGGTAGATGATGGCGATGCCGTTTTCAGCTGCCAGCTGAGGGGACATGCTGGTGAATTCCTTGCCATTGACGATGATCTTGCCTGATGTCGGGATAACCGCACCGGAGCAAGTCTTGATCAAGGTGGATTTGCCCGCACCATTTTCACCGATCAGGGCCAGGATCTCGCCTTTTTTAACTTCGAGCGAGACATCTTTCAGGGCCTGGACACCGGGGTATTCCTTGGAAATGTGCTGCAATTGCAGGACGTATTCTTCATTCATAATCTAGCACCCTTTTCTTTAAAATGTGGAGCTGCCTTGGCGGCAGCTCCACACTCGGTCTTACCTGATTTGATGCTATTACTTGTAGTCGGCCAGGTATTCGGCTGCGTTCTTGGCATCGATGGTCAGGAGCGGTCTGAAGAGGTTCTGTTCGGCGAATTTCTCACCGTTCAGCAGTCTCTCATAGAGATCGACAACTGCTTCGGCAGTCTTCTTGTTGGAACCTTCGAAACCGACGGAGGCACGGGAGGCCTGGCCAGCGACGATGGCTTCGAGCTGCTGCTGGGTGGCGTCAGCGGAGAAGATACCGACATCTTCCGGCACTTTGCCGCCAAACTTGGACATGAAAGCTTCGTTAGCGCCGATGTCGCCGCCAGCACCGATGGAGCAGACAACTTTGACATCCGGGTTGGCCTGGAAGATGGTTTCCATGTTGGACAGGGCAGTCTGGGCGTCGAGAGCGGGCTGCTGGGCTACGACTTCGTACTTGCCATCAGCCTTTTCTTTCAGGGCGTTGAGGATACCGGTTTCACGTTCGAGCAGGATAGGGGTCTGCGGATAGTTCATGACCGCGATCTGAGCCTTGTTGTCAGCCGAGAAATGGGCATTGATGAAATCAGCAGCGGCAGAACCGATGGTGTAGCCGAGCTTGGTGTTGTCGAGAACCCAGTTGAGGTCGGTGTTGGTCATCTTGTCGTCCCAGACCATGACTTTGATGCCAGCGTCACGGGCATTCTTGAGGTAGTCTTCGATGGCGTTGGGGTCAGAAGGATGAACCATGATCAGGTCGACTTCATTGGTGATGAAGTTTTCGATTTGCTGGATCTGGGTGGCGGAGTTGTCATTGCAAGCCAGGATCGTGTATTCCCAGCCCTTAGCCTTGAGCAGTGTTTCGACTTCGCCGAAAACGCCGGCCCAGTAGCTGTTTTCAAGGGACTGGATGGTGATGCCGACTTTGAAATTGCCAGCAGCGGCAGGAGCAGCAGTGGTCTCACCAGCTGGAGCAGCCGTGGTGGCAGCCGGAGCAGCAGTAGGCGGGGTTGTGGAGCAGCCAGCCAAAACGCCGACCATCAGAGCAACGAGCAGGGCAATGGACAAGATCTTTTTCATTGAATTTCCTCCCTTTTTTATTATAAGCAGCAGATGCCGCCTATGACCTATTTGTTTGTGATCATGTTATGATCGCGTTCGATCGTAAACGGTTACGACTACCGGGTTTTGCTTAAGTCATTTTGTAAAATGCTTTTGCAAAACCTATGTCCCTAAATTACTACGCTTCATGTGCACTGTCAATACTTATTTTTAGATTTTTCAAATATTTTTGATGATTATGACTGATAGCAGGTGCATTGACTTCTTTTTTTACTTTATTAATCTGTTTTATTAAAGTAGCTTTATCCTATTCTCATTCATCCGAAAAGTCAATCACATCCGATCACATTTGACAAATCAACATGAAAGCCCAGGCGACTTTTGTGCAGGATAGCCAACCGAACACAATCGCAAGCCGGGTGGCGAGGCCGGCTCTTTGCTTGTTTCCGTGAAACATTTATTAAGACACAAGTATGGCGCGAGGGGTGGTCCCCCGCGCGGAAGTTGCACGATCCGGTGCCAGGGATGGTGCGTCGGTGCGCACGCACGCGCCAGCGGCGGTGCGGCGCCATGCCGGATTAAATCGTCTGGATAAAAGCCTCGATGTGGCGCAAGGCGGCGCCCAGGGCTGATGCTTCAACTTTGAACTGGCACAGGCGGATGTAACTGGCATCCTGGCCAAAGGTATTGAGCAGGCTGGCCCGCTGCTGCAGGTCGGACAGATAGGGCTCCATGAAACTGCCGACGTAACCGCCAATGATGACCGGGCTGTCAAAGGCCATGCGCAGGGAATTGACAGCGATTGCGAGGTGGTCGAGGTATCGGTTCCAGACAGCCTGATGTGCCGGGTCCGATTCCAACTCGGAGAAAAAGGTTTCCAGCTTGCCTGCGGAATGGCCAGCAAGCAGTTTGGCTGAACAATAGCTGTCAACGCAGCCCAGCTTGCCACAATAGCACGGGGTTCCAGCAGGGAACAGTATCATGTGGCCAAATTCTCCGCTGCGGCAATGATCACCCAGGAACAGGCGGTCAAAAACCGGTCGGTGGTCAAAGTCTTGCGCAGCCTGGGTGAAAATGGCCCCGCCGACATAATTGCTCAGCGAGAAGTAGATGGCGGTCATGGGACTGGGATTGTGATACATTTCTGCAATCATGGCTGCGTTGGCATCGTTCGTCAGTACGCACGGGTAGGGGATAAACTCATAGAATCGCCGGCAGGGTACACCTGCGACACCCAGTGCATGTGAGTGCGTGATGGTCTGCCCGTCCAGCGACACAATCCCAGGAATCGAGATCCCAAAACCGAGAAATTGTTCAACCGGTCGGCCAGTCTCCTTGAGAAAAGCCATGGCCAGCTCGCCCAGTTCCCGATAGTAATGTTCCTGGTCTGTAAAAGGTTTTTGCAGGCGGCGGTGCAGGCAAACATCACCGGAGAGGTCAGTCAGAGCCAGTCCAATATGGTTTTGTGTGATATCGATTCCAATCGCAAAACGCGCGGCATAGTTCGCAGTCAGGACTTTGGCCTTGCGGCCACCGGTTGATTCAAAAGTTCCAGCCTCTTTGACGAGGTCACGCTCGATCAATTCATCGACGTTCTGCAGTACAGTCGGCATGGAGAGGCCCAATGCAGCAGCTATTTCAGGCTTGGAAATCCGCTCGCGCTGATTGATCAGCCAGTACACCTGATTGCGGTTGATCCGTTTGACTTCGATGTTACTGGCCCGTTTGCCCTGCATAGACGTCACTCCTGCGCGATCCAAGGCATGTGGTAATGATGCCTTGTTTTATAAAAGTCTCTATCAATGTCAGTATAATGGAGTGCCAGGGAAAATAACAGATCAAGAACCAAAAGGGTTGATAACCTGTCTAAAGCAGTCTCGTTGTCTTGCGGATGATCAGTTCCGGTTTGTACACGATGCTGCGGTGCCGGGTTTTGTCTGGGTCTGTGATCAGGTCCAAAAGCAAATTGGCCGCCTTGATGCCGATTTTTTGCTTTGGCTGGGCCATGGTTGTGAGCTGGGTCATCGGCAGGCCGGCAAAAAACATATCATCATAGCCGACCAGGCCAAATTCCTCCGGAATCCTGCGGTTGTCCCGCATGGCCCGGTCATAAACGCCGAGGGCGATCATGTCGTTTTCACACAGGGCAGCATCGAAGGGGGCCCCGGTGGCAAGCAGGTTTTCAAAGCAGCGGGCTCCAGACTCGTGTGTGTATTCACCCTGGCAGACCAAGCGGTCATCAACCGGCCGGTCGTGGCGGGACAGGGCTTTGGTGTAGCCTTTGAAGCGATCGGCAAACGTCTTGGCATCGGTATGGCTGCCGATGAAGGCGATGTGCTGGTATCCACATTGGATCAGATGCTCAGTCGCCAAATAGGCCCCCAGAACATTGTCAACGTCGATGGAGGACAGTTCAGGGCGAGTCGCTGGATTAAGCTTGACCACCGGGATGCCCAGGTCAACCAGGTAGGAATCGTCTTCGCCAAACGATTTGATGATGATACCATCGACACGTTTTTCCGCCATCAACCGGATCTGCTTGAGTTCTTCTTCATGATTCCACTGATTGTCACACATGATGGTCGTGAAGCCGCGGGCGGAGGCGGTCGAATTGACGGCATGGGCGATCTCGACAAAAAAAGGATTGGCAAAGTCAGGAACGATAAAGGCTATGGTCATGCTCTGACGGGTCACCAGGCTCCTGGCCATGGCATTGGGGGTGTACCCCATCTGACGGGCCGTATCCAGGATCTTCCGGCGCAGTGCAGGACTGACACCCTGCTTGCCATTCAGCGCCCTGGAAACAGACGAATGCGTGATGCCCAGTTCTCGGGCGATGTCTTTGATCGTTGCTGACATGTTTTTGATCTCCCACGCAGGTTGATAGGATGCATTATACAGCCAATATCCTGACCTCAACCAGTTTTAGTGCCAAGGCAACGCTTCATTTCCGGTATCCTGTGCTAAAATGCTGATTAACCTTTTCCATAAGCACGCGATGCAATCTACTCAGGAGGTGTGTCTATGCAGCTATCTGGAGCTCAGGCCATGGTGCAAGCCCTGGAACACGCAGGCGTCACGACCCTTTTTGGCTATCCGGGGGCAGCCATTGCACCTTTTTACGATGCGCTGGTCGATTCGAACATCCAGCATGTCCTGACACGCAATGAGCAGGGAGCAGCTCACGCGGCCAGCGGTTACGCCAGAGCCCGGCAAGTCACTGGCGTTTGCGTGGTCACATCTGGTCCCGGAGCAACGAATGCAATCACGGGAATCGCCACAGCCTACATGGACTCGATTCCGCTGGTCATCATCTCCGGCCAGGTTACGACTGACCTGATTGGCAGTGACAGTTTCCAGGAAGTCGACATCACCGGAGCCACATCACCCTTTACGAAGCACAATTACCTGGTCAGATCAGCCCGGGATCTGCCGCGGATTTTCAGGGAGGCCTTTTACCTGGCAGCCACCGGCCGACCTGGCCCAGTCCTGATCGACGTTCCCCAGGACATCCAAATGGATGTTTTTCAATATGAAGATCCTGGTGAAGTCCATCTGCCTGGCTACAGGCTCGTAACCGACGCACAGACTGAGCAGCTGCTCGCTGTCAAGGCTCATCTGGAAAGTGCCAAAGCCCCGATCATCTGTGCCGGCGGTGGCGTCCTCAGCAGTGAAGCCTCACAGGCGCTGCTAGAGCTGGCCGAATCGTGCCAGATTCCGGTGGTCAC
This sequence comes from Mageeibacillus sp. UBA5734, assembly GCA_002419365.1. Taxonomy (GTDB): domain Bacteria; phylum Bacillota; class Clostridia; order Saccharofermentanales; family UBA5734; genus UBA5734. The sequence goes on from DIGA01000119.1 coordinate 16,503, forward strand.
CACCATGATGGGTATCAGCGCCATCCCGTACAACCATCCGCTGTATCTGGGGACCCTGGGTTCGCACGGTCTGTTTGCCGCCAACTACGCCCTTAACCAGGCAGACCTGGTCATGCTCATCGGAGCCCGGGTCGGCAACCGGGCCATGGGTTCAGCGCAGGAAATCGCCCGCCGGGCCCGGATTGTCCATATTGACATCGATCCGGCAGAGATCGGCAAAAACATCAAGCCCCACACAGCCATAGTCGCCGATGCCAAATCAGCTCTCACCGGCCTGCTCGCGCTTGCGCCTCAGATGAACACCACAGAATGGATGGAGAAGATCTCTGCCATCAAGACCAGCCACCGGCTGCCGGATCAGCCAGCTGGTCCATCGACGACCATCTACCCCCCTACCCTGATGCGTATCCTCGGCGATTTGGCTGGACCAGACGCCCTGGTGACGACAGAAGTGGGCCAGAACCAGATCTGGGTCGCCAACCACTACCCGTTCACAAAGCCGCACACCTTCATCACCTCGGGCGGCATGGGCACCATGGGGTATGGGTTGCCATCGTCACTGGGTGCCAAGGTTGGCTGTCCCGACCGAACGGTCATCGCAGTCAGCGGTGATGGCAGTTTCCAGATGTCACTGCAGGAACTGGGCACCATCAAGCAGGAAAAAGCAGCCGTCAAGTGTGTCCTTTTGAACAACAGCCGCCTCGGCATGGTGCACGAGATCCAGAGCATCCGTTACAAACGCTATTCGCAAGTGTTCCTGGAAGAAAATCCAGATTTCGGGATGCTGGCCGCAGCCTATGGGTTTGGTTACGCCAAGGTCCAGAGCAACGCCCAGATCGAGGCAGCGGTCAGGACCATGCTCGATACCCCGGGACCGTATCTGCTCGAATGTCTGATCGATCCCCATGAACCGACACTCTACCCTGTCCGCAAGGAGGTCAAAGGATGAGCCAGCATACCCTCTCTGTCCTGGTCAACAACCATCCTGGTCTGCTGTCCAAAGTCTCCGGCCTATTCAGCCGTCGCAGTTTCAATATCGACAGCCTGGCAGTTGGCATCTGCGAGATCCCTGACTGCTCACGCATGACGATCGTCGTCAATGGTGACGAAGCCATGGTCGATCAAGTGATCAAGCAATTGGACAAACTGATCGATGTCATCGAAATCGAGCATCTCCCGGTCCAGCATTCCGTTTTCCGGGAAATGGTCCTGGCCAAAGTCGCTGTCGAAGCCAGCCAGCGGACAGAACTGCTGCAGATTGCCGAGATTTTCCGGGCTAAGATTGTCGATGTCTCCCTGCATCACATCACGCTGGAACTGACCGGACAGGCTGACAAAATCAATGGATTCCTCAATCTGCTCGAAGATTTCAAAATCCTGCGCATTGTGCGCACGGGTACGATTGCAGTGCCGCGCCGTGAGGAAAGCTGAGGGTCAGAGACACGGACCTGACCGGAATCAAAAGATCAACCAAAAGAGCCCCGGGGCACTGGTTCACAGTGCAGGGATTCTTTTCAAGGTCGCGGCTGATTTGCTTTCATACATCCGGATATCCGCTTGCTCCAGCAACGTCTGTACAGTCGGATGGCTGGATTTGTCATAGACAACTCCACCAAAACTTAGCTGGAGCGTATACGGCTTGCCACTGTGCTCGTTGTAATGCGCGAACGCCTGGTGGAACCTGGCGACCGTCTGGTCCAGATGGATCCAGTTACGGCCTTGCAGGATGATGTAGAACTCATCACCACCGACCCGGGCGATCACATCATCATGGCGCAAGCATTGATGCATGATCTGCACAGTCGCCTGCAACGCCTCGTCACCAACCGCATGGCCAAAGCGATCGTTGATCTGCTTGAAATGGTCAATATCGGCTGCGATCAAGGCCAGATACTGGTCTGAACGGGTCTGGGCCAGTTTGCGGGCCATCAATTTTTCAAAATGGCGCCGGTTCAAGGTCCCGGTGAGGTAATCCGTGGTCAAATGATTGTCGATGATATGCTGGTAGATGAACAGCACACTCAGGGTAGTCATGGGCCAGGTCACTGTGACCCCGTAAAACAGGATCTGGATGATCGAGCCAACGACGGGAAATGCATAGTAAGTCAGGAGCAGGCCAGTCATCCGCGGCGGAATCTGCTTGCGATGCAGGATGATCAGGCCGCTGGACAGGACAACGATTCCCAGAGCCATGCTGGCATGCACGAGAAACAGCGGGCCCCGGGTATAGCGGTTGTCTGGTGCAATGGAAAAATACCAGCCGGTTCGCAGTGATACAACCGCCAGAAGTGAATTGATCACGAGCGTCATCCGCACGAGGATCGTGGAAAACCTGAAGACCCTGGTTTTCTGGCTGGTCAAGGTCTGGGTGTAAAAAAGCCAGATCGAAATCGGTACGAGGTTGATGATGTAGAGCAAGACATTCCCAATCTGGTTCAGGAACAAGGCCAGCTGCCCCGGCTGTCCTTCAAACAACCAGCCCAGGATGTCGAATGCACAGGCGAGCGCCGTACTGCCGATAAAAACGAACAAAAGCCGGTTGGATTGGCTGCGGAAATCAAAGCGGTTCCGTGCGGACCAGAACAAGATCAAAAGAACGACCAAAGACCAGAGAGAGATATCGATGCGCAAGTAGACATCCACAAGGTCAGTCCTGCCCTTATCTATCAATTTTTACAAAATACATGTTATTTTTAACACAACGCTTGCCATCTATCAACTGATGGATACGATCAGCCTGACGTCAATGCCACTCGGGCAGGCATGCACTTCCAGACCGAAAATCCACCACAAGCTGCATCTTTCGCTTAGAATAGGAATATAGCCGTACTTAATCATCCAGCGAGGAGGCCCCCCGTGTCCAACGTTGAAGAATATCTCTACATCGATTACGAAAATGTCCAGGATGTCCAGGTCGAGGTGATCAAGAAAACGGTCAAAGTGGCGATCATTGTCGGCCAGGACCAGACGAAAGTGCCGATCGATCTGGTCCAGAAAACCCAGCCCTTTGGCAGTGCCGTGGAGTGGATCCAGGTCAGCGGCAAAGGCCGCAATGCACTCGACTTTTTCATCGCCTTTTTCCTTGGCCGCGATGTGGCTGCTGACCGCAGCAAGAACTTCATCATCTATTCCAAGGACACGGGCTATGACCCCTTGATCAACTACCTGAAAAAAAGCGGCATCAAGGCCCGGCGCATCGTCAGCTTCCAGGAGCTCGACCAGAACAAACCGATCCAGATCGATGAAGCGGGCGTGAAAAAGGTCCGCGAAAGCTTGGGCAAGCTGGCCGCTAACAAGCGTCCGAAAAAGCGCAGCAGCCTTCTGGGTTTCATTGTCGATTTATTGAAAGGCGCCAAAAAGCAGGATGTCGAAGCCATCGTCGAAGACTTGTTTATCAAGAAACTGGTCTACGAAGAAAACGGCATCATCAAATACGATCTGGACTAGAAGCGGTAATAGATGAATGGATTGAAGCTTTCGTTGACCAGGAACAGGACCGAAAGGGCAAACAGGAACGCATAGCCGAGATCAAGCAGGAGTTTCGGGAAGCGCGAGCGAGCCAGGGCATCGGCTGCCATTTTCGGCAAAGGAGTCGCACCGATGGCTGCCAAGATCATGAATGGCAACAGATAGACCAGGTTGTTCTGGACCAGGTAGCTGAAGGGATTGGTGCCGTGAAAGCCCAGCATCGCCTTGAGGAAGTTTTTCACCTGGGACAGGGACTCGCTACGGAACAGGACCCAGCCAACCAGGACACTGAGCATGGCATAAATATAGCCCAGCGGTGGCACCCTGCGGATGATATTGAGCAGGAACATCCGTTCCATCACCAGCAGCACTCCAAAGAACAGGCCCCAGAAGACGAAATTCCAGGCCGCGCCGTGCCACAGGCCGGTCAAGGCCCAGACGATGAAGATGTTGCGCAGCCAGTTGGTGGCACTGACCCGGTTACCGCCAAGAGGGATGTAGACATAGTCGCGAAACCAAGTGCTGAGTGAAATGTGCCAGCGGCGCCAGAATTCGGTCACCGAACGCGAGATGTAAGGGTAGTTGAAGTTCTCCAGGAAATGGAACCCGAACACGTGGCCCAGGCCAATGGCCATGTCGCTGTAGCCGGAGAAATCGAAGTAGATCTGGAACGCATAGGCGATGATGCCGAGCCAGGCCATCAGAAGACCACGGTCGCCATCCGCCATGTTGAAAGATGCATCCGCCAGGATCGCCATCTGGTTGGCAATGACCACCTTTTTGGCCAGGCCGGCAACGAAGCGCCGCAGACCCTTGGCAGTCAGGGACCAGCTGATCTCGCGCTTGCGCAATTCCTGTTCGATCGTCTCGTAGCGGACGATCGGTCCGGCAATCAGCTGTGGAAACATCGTGACATAGGTTGACAGGGTCAGAATGTTGCGCTGGACTTTGACTTCGCGGCGGTAGACATCGATCGTGTAGGACATGGTCTGGAAGGTGTAGAAACTGATACCGACCGGCAAAGGCAGGTTCAACAGGGGCAGACTCGCACCTGTCAGCGTGTTGATGCTGGAAATGACAAAGTCCGAATATTTGTAGAAAGACAACAGGCCGAGGTTGACGACAAAGGATGAAACCAGGAACACCTTGGCCAGCCCGCGGTGTTTCATCCGCAGCAGGGCATCGATGACCAGCGCATGCAAGTAGTCATTGGCTGTGGAAACCAGCATCAGGATGACATAGACTGGCTCCCCCCAGGCATAGAAGACCAGCGAAGAAACAAGCAGGACGAAGTTTTTCCAATTAATGGTCCGGGCGATGTGGTACAAGATCACCACGATCGGCAAAAAAACAAAAAGGAAGGACAAGCTGCTGAAAACCAAAGTATTATTCTCCAAAGACGTCATTGATGAAAGTTCTTTTGAAAGACATCTCGGCTATTATACCACCTGTATCTGGAATTGACAGGAATTTTACCCTGGCCGATCGTTTGCAGGTGTTTATGGCTTCATGATATAGTTTATTTCTATGGATTTGTATAGTTATTCCGTGTTACCCTATATCCGGAAAACCCGCTAAGATAAGAAAAAGTTTGAATACCAAGACGCGGCTGGTGCAGATGAGCAGCATCCATTGCTCCTTGCCGGTCCGACAGGAGCCGATACAATGAAAACAGCAGACTTGTTCAAGGAAAAGACTGTCTTTTCTTTTGAGATTTTTCCACCGCGCAAGGATACGCCGATCGAGTCGATCTATTCGACCCTCGAAGCCTTGCGGGACATGACGCCGGATTTCATCAGTGTCACCTACAGTGCCAGCGGACGGGCCAACAAGGACGCCACCCTGGCGATTGCTTCCCGGATCAAGAACGAATACCACACCGAGTCTGTGGCCCACCTGACCTGCATCAATCATACCAAGGATGAAGTGCGTGACCTGCTGGGCGAGCTCAAGGATAACAACATCGAAAACATCCTGGCTCTTCTGGGCGATCCAGTCCCCGGCATCACGCCGCGGGAGGATTTCAAGCATGCCAGCGACCTGGTTGCTTTCATCAAGCAGAGCAGCGACCTCAATGTCCTGGCCGCCTGCTATCCGGAAGGCCATCCATCAGCCCCCGATCTCGAGACCGACATCCGCCATCTCAAGACCAAGGTTGATGCCGGCGTGGACCACTTGATCACCCAGCTCTTTTTTGACAATTCCTATTTCTACAAGTTCCGCGACAAAATTACCGCCACCGGCATCCATGTTCCAGTTGAAGTCGGGATCATGCCGGTGATCAACAAGGCCCAGGCCGAGCGGGTCATCTCGATGTGTGGCGTCCAGCTGCCGAAAAAATTCCGCGTCATGATGGACCGGTTTGCTGACAATCCGGAAGCGCTGCGCGACGCCGGTCTGGCTTATGCAGTCGAGCAAATCATCGACTTGCTGGCTAACGGTGTTGATGGCATCCACTTGTACACGATGAACAATGCGACCGTGGCCCATCGCATCGATGAAGCGGTGCGCACCCTGATCAAATCCGGTAGCTGGAAGTCCTGATCAAAGCGTGCTGATCAACCGTTTCAATTCCTCGACGTAACGCTGGCCAAAACCGCTCAGCGCGGTTTTGCTGTTCGTGATCCAGCCAACGGTTAGAGTCTCTTCGCTTTCGAGCGGGATGGCCTTGATGTTGCTACCATTAAGATCGCTGCTCAGGACACCGGTGCTGATTGTATAACCATTGAGACCGATCAGCAGGTTGAACAATGTGGCCCGGTCGCTGACCCGGATGTTTTTCTTGTGATAGACCGTGCTGAGAATTTCCTCGGCAAAGTAAAAGGAATTGAATTCGCCCTGCTCGAAAGACAGGTACGGATACGCTTCCAGATCCTGCAGGGATACCGTAGCCCGCTGGGCCAGAGGATGGCTCGCGCTGATGAAGACATGCGGCTGAGCCACAAACAACGGATGGAACTCGAGCTGGTTTTCCTTCAGGAGTTTACCGATCACTTTTTCATTGAACGCATTGAGGTAGATGACGCCGATTTCACTGCGCAGGCTTTTGACATCTTCGATGATTTCATAGGTTCTGGTTTCACGCAGGGTGAATTCATACTCATCAACATCAGAGTGCTGGACCAGATTGACAAAGGCATTGACGGAAAATGCGTAGTGCTGGGTTGAAATCGAACCCAGGCGGCGGGAAGGTTTGCGGTCCAGGTAACGCTGTTCCAGTAGCTCTGCCTGCTCAACCACCTGCCGCGCATAGGAAAGAAACTCGGCACCATCGGTTGACAAGGTGATTCCGCGGGCAGAAC
>DIGA01000066.1 GCA_002419365.1 Mageeibacillus sp. UBA5734
CCAGCTGCATGGCCTGGCGACTGACATCCTTTTCTGTCTGGTCCAGCAGCATATAGGCATAGCGAGCCATGTCATTCCTCCAGAAGCTCGAGTAATTCGTTGGCGTGTTCGATCCAGATGGCCGGATGTGCCTGGCGCAAAGCCTGTTTCGGCATCCGGGTCCAGCCAACCATGACCGGCTGGCAACCGGCACGGACGGCACATTCCAGATCGTGGATGCTGTCACCCACATAGAGAATCCGGTCCGGGCGAGATAAACGGAGCCGCTTCATCGCTTCATACAAGGGTTCCGGGTTGGGCTTGTGCAGTTTCGTGTCTTCCTTGGTGATGACCAGGCCAAAATACCGGGCCAGATCGAAATCTTCCAAAGTCGGTTGCAACGCACTTAGTCGCTTGCTGGTCACGATTCCCAAGGGAATCCCCGTCTGTTGCAAACGCTCCAGCATGGCTGGCACTTGCCAGAAAACGCCGATCCCGTGGTGCAGGTTCGCGTGGTTGTATTCGAGATACGATTCCATCAGGACTTTGGCCTGTTCCGGAGGCCAATGGCTGAAGGCCGTTTCGAGCGGGGTCCCGATGCCAGCCAGGATCATCGCCTCATCGAGTGGATGGCCCAGATGGAGCCGGAAAGCGTACTGGAAGGATTCAAGGATAAATGGAATCGAGTCGATCAGGGTCCCATCGACATCAAACAGGATGGCATCCCATCGGTTGGTTTTATTCGTCATCATCGGTCACCTCCGGTTCTGTTTCTGGCATGACTACGACTTCAATCTTGGCGATCCGCTTGTCATCCATGGCCAGGACTTTGAACTGGAGATTGCCGAATGCAGCTGTTGCCTGTTCTGTTTCATCCGGGATGCGGCCGAGGAGGCTGATGACCAGTCCCGCCAACGTGTCGAAATCCTCATCCGGGAACTCGATGCCCAGCATTTCACCGACTTCGTCGAGTGGTGTCATGCCTTCGATGTGGTAAGTGGTCTCGTCGATACGGGCGATGTCAGGCTCTTCCTCATCATATTCATCCTGGATATTGCCGACGATCTCCTCGAGCAAGTCTTCGATGGTGATCAGGCCAGCCGTGCCACCATATTCATCAATGACAATTGCGATCTGGGCCCGGGATTTCTGCATATCGCGGAAAACGGCATCGGAACTTTTGGATTCGGGGACGAGGTGCGGGGGCCGGATGATCGCACGCAGGCTGAACGTGTCTTGTGCCTCGGTGGTGTAACGCAAGAGATCCTTGATGTGGAGGATACCGATGATGTTATCGATGCTGTCCTCATACACCGGGATCCGGGTGTAGCGCTCATTGAGTGCGATATCGATGACCTCCTGGTAAGTGGCATCGACGTCAACCGAAACAATATCCGTCCGGTGGGTCATGATCTCCTTGACCGCCATATCGTTGAATTCGAAGATGTTGTCGATCATCTCTTTTTCTTCTTCGTGGATGCTGCCCAGCTCACGCCCGACATCAACCATCATCCGGATTTCTTCTTCTGTGACGCTGCGGTCCACCCGGTTCGGATCGACCCGCAGCAGGCGCAGGACCAGATTAGTCGAGAGAGTCAGCAACCGGACAAAGGGATACATGATCCTGCCCATGGTCGTGATCGTGCCAACGACCGCCTTGGCGAGTTGCTCGGGGTTGTTCTGGGCCAGGCGCTTGGGCACCAACTCGCCCAGGACCAGCGAGAAATAGGCCAGGATGAAGGTGACGATCACCACACTGGCGGTGTGGATCGCCGGCAGCTCGATCCCGATCAAGGTGTAGAGCCGGCCGGCGAAATTTTCAGCGGCAAAAGCAGAGGACAAGAAGCCAGCCAGCGTCACACCGACCTGGATCGTGGCCAGGAACCGGCTGGGTTCTGACATCAGGCGATGGATTTTGGCGGCTGAAGGGTCGCCCTCCTCCGCACGCCGGCGCATTTTGTTGTCATTCAGGGAAATGATGGCAATTTCGGTCGCTGCAAAAAAGGCATTGACCAGGATCAGGACTGCGACGACAAACAAATCTAGTAAAATCGAGTCATTGCTGCTCACCGGGGCAGCTGCAGTAGTCAGTGAAAACCATAGACTGCTGTCTTCCACGTTATGGGTTACTCCTTACATCAACCGGCAGGGCCTGGGCCTGATCATGCCGGAACGCCTGTCTGGGGGCGATATTTTCCAGGGATTATTGAACTTTCTTATCATAACAGGTTTACCGTTGCTCCGCCACCTTCATGGGCCAAGGCGATTCCAGGCGCGAATTCCAGGTGCTGCCAGACCCTTTGTTACGCCTTCGGTCCAGTTATCCTGTATAATGAGAAATCAAATCACAATCCTGATCCTTTCATGCTCACCTGATAAGGAGATTTTCATCATGGACAAAAAATTCGTGCGTTCTCTGGCCGTTGTCCTCACCCTGACCCTGGTCCTGTTGCTGGCAGCTGCCTGCAAGCCGGCTGAATTCTCCCGCCTGGTGGTAGGCATGGAACTGGCCTATCCGCCGTTTGAAACCACAGACAGCTCGAACCAGCCGACCGGTATCAGTGTCGACCTGGCCAAGGCGCTTGGTGCAAAGCTCGGCCGTGAAGTCGTGATTGAAAACATCGCCTGGTCGGGCCTGATCCCCGCCCTCGAGACCGGCAAGATCGACTTGATCATATCTTCGATGACCATCACCGAAGAACGCCAGAAGACGATTGATTTTTCCGATCCTTACGCCATGAGCAACCTGGCCCTGCTGATCGGTAACGATTCACCGGTCCAGTCCTATGCGGACCTGGCTCAGCCGGGACGGGTCCTGGCCGTGAAAAAAGGCTCCACCGGCCATGTCTACGCCGAAAAGAACCTGCCGGCAGATAATTACCGTGTCTTTGACAAGGAAAGCGCCTGCATCCTCGAGGTCGTCCAAGGCAAGGCGGACGCTTTCACCTATGACCAGCTGACCATCTTCCGCAACTGGCAGGACAATCTCGACAAAACCCGTGTCAACCTGGCTTCATACCAGGAAAGCCCTGAATATTGGGGCATCGGTATCAAAAAAGGCAATGACAAACTCAAATCCGATGTCAATGCCTTCATCGCCGAATTCCAGAGCTCCGGCGGTTTCAACAAGCTGGCTGAAACCTACCTGACCGAAGAGCAGAAAACCTTTGCCGACCTCGGTATCCCGTTCTTTTTCGATGTCGCCTGAGCATCAGCCGTCGCGCCCGGTCCAAGTCATCCATGCAGCCATCGTAGTCGTGCTGCTTGGTTTGTTCTTCGGCTTTGCGGCCTGGCGGCTCGACCACAACTGGCAATGGGAACGGCTCTGGACCTACCGCAACAAGTTCGCTTTCGGATTCCTGGTCACGATCCTGCTCTCTGCGGCGTCCCTCATCGGCAGCCTGTTGCTCGGTGTCCTGGCAGCCTTTGGCCGGCGCTCCCGGATCCTTTTTGTGCGATATCTCTCCCGGGTCTACATTGAAGCCATTCGTGGCACCCCCCTGCTCGTCCAGACCATCTTTTTCTTCTACTTCATTGGGACAGCCTACCGGCTGGAAAACCGCTATTGGATGGGTATCCTGATTCTGTCTTTTTTTGCCGGAGCCTATGTCGCCGAGATCATCCGTGCCGGTCTGGCTTCGATTCCGACTGCCCAGCTGGAAACGGCACGGTCCCTGTGTTTCACCCCAGCGCAGACCCTGCGCTACATCGTGATCCCCCAACTGGCCCGGATCGTCCTGCCTCCTCTGACCGGCCAATTTGCCTCTCTGGTCAAGGATTCATCGATCCTTTCCTTCATTGCAGTCAATGAATTGACCAAAAACGTCCTCGAGGTGGATGCGCTGACCTTCACGACCTTCGAAAACCTGGCGATCCTGGCCGTACTGTACCTGCTCATCACCTTGCCGATCTCGCTCTTGACCCGCAATCTGGAAAGGAAAATGACCTATGCAACTTGAAATCCGGGGTCTGACGAAAACCTTTGCCGGCATGCGGGCTTTGGACCATCTCGACCTGAGCATTCAAGGCAGCGGTTCCCTGGCTGTGATTGGCCCTTCCGGTGGCGGCAAAACCACCCTGCTGCGTATCCTGGGTGGTCTGGAAACGCCGGATAGCGGGAGTGTGATCCTGAATGGCCGCGAAATTGACTTCTCTTCGGAAAATGCCCTGATGGCGCATCGACGCCGGGTGGCCGTCGTATTCCAGGCTTACAACTTGTTCCCGCATCTGACAGCCGAAAACAACCTGGTCCTGCCACTGGTCAAGACGCGGGGTGTCGAGCGCAGTGCAGCGGTTGCCGAATCCCGCGCCCTGCTGGATCGTTTCGGTCTCTCGGAGCACGCTCACAAGCACCCCAACGAGCTCTCCGGCGGCCAAAAGCAGCGGGTTGCGATCGCCCGGGCACTGGCCCTGAAGCCGGAAATCCTCTTGTTTGATGAGCCAACCTCGGCCCTGGACCCGGAAATCACGGCAGGTGTTCTCGATGTAATCAATGATTTGCGGCAGGAAAACCGCGACTTGATCCTGGTCACGCACGAGATCGGTTTCGCCCGCCATGCCTGCGACCAGGTCGCCTATGTCAGCGAAGGCCAGGTCAAAATCAGTGGTCCGAGCGAGACCATTTACAGCCAGTCGGATTCACCCGAGTTCCAGCGCTTCGTCAGCCGGATCATCCACTGGAAGGTGTGATCTCCCAAAATCTTGTGCAGACGTTTATGCAGAAATGGCAGACAAAGAGCCGGCAGGTCGATCCCGCCGGCTCTTTTTGTTGCACGAGATCATCACGGAAGGAATCAGTCTTCGTCTTCCTCCAGATGCTTCTTGGCATCGGCAATGACCTTGTCCGCAATGACTTGCGGTGCTTGCTCATAGCGGGCAAATTCGATGCTGTACCAGCCACGGCCACTGGTCATCGACTTGAGGTCGGTGGCGTACTTGGCCATTTCGGAGGTCGGAACTTCGGCTGTGACGACCTGGATGCCTTCGTCGGGGTCGATGCTGACGATGCGACCGCGGCGCTTGTTCATGTCGCCCATGATGTCACCAAGATAGTCATCGGGGATGAAGACCTTGACCAGGCTGATCGGCTCGAGCAGCACAGGGGAAGCCTGGGGCAGACCGGACTTGTAGGCCAGGCGGGCGGCCAGTTTGAATGACATTTCCGACGAGTCGACGTCGTGGTAGGAGCCATCGACCAGGGTCGCCTTGAGGTTGACGACGGGATAGCCAGCCAGAACACCTTTGGAGATGGCCTCCTGCAGACCCTTTTCAACAGCCGGATGGAAGGATTTCGGCACGGAACCACCAAAAATCTTCTCCTCAAAGGTCAGCGCTTCAGTCGGGCCGGGTTCGAATTCGATCCAGACATCACCATACTGGCCATGGCCGCCGGACTGTTTCTTGTGCTTGCCCTGGACCTTGACCTTTTTGCGAATGGTCTCGCGATAGGGCACACGCGGTTCTTCGAGCGACGATTCGACATGGAATTTTGAACTGAGCTTGGAGCGCAGCACGTCGATCTGCTGCTCACCCAGGCCGGAAACCACAATCTGGTGCGTTTCCGGGTCGTTGCGTACAGTGAAGACTGGATCTTCGTCCTGCAGCTTGTGCAGGCCGGTCACGATCTTGTCTTCCTCGCCTTTGGCCTTGGGCAGGATCGCCATCGACAGGCAGGGAACCGGGAATTTGATCGGTGGTAGCGTGAGCACCATGGACTTGTCACACAGGGTGTCATTGGTCGTGGTGACGAGAAGCTTCGTCACCGCACCGATGTCACCGGCATTGATGCTCTCTGTCGGAATTTGCTTTTTACCGACCATCAGGAAAACGCTGCCGATGCGCTCGTCTTTTTCCTTGGAAGAGTTGTAGACAGTGGCGTTGGCTTTGAAGCTGCCACTGTAGACGCGGAACATTGAAATGCGCCCGACGAAGGGGTCTGCGATCGTCTTGAAAACAAAAGCAGCCAGTGGGGCTTTTTCGTCGGGTTTGACCACGACAGACTTGCCATCGGCAGTCTCGGCTTTGACTTCGTCGGCCTCGGCAGCCGTCGGCATGATGTCGATCAAATGGTCCATGGTCGAGCGAATGCCCCAGTTCATCAGGCCGGAACCGACATAAACGGGATAAACATGGCCGGTCCGTGCAGCGTCGTGCAGGCCATGGTAGAGTTCCTCTTCAGTGAATTTCTCGCCGGCAAAATATTTCTCCATCAGGTGGTCGGCACTTTCGGCAACCGCTTCCATCAGGGGTTCTTGCAGTTCGTCGATCATGGACTGCATGTCAACAGGCATGTCGATCTTGATCCGCTCGCCGGTCTTGGGATCAAAGGAGTAGGCGACCTGGTCAACTACGTCGACGACGCCTGTCATCTTGCCATCCTTGATGATCGGCCAGGCAAACGGTACGACCCGGTTGCCAAAGCTGGTCCGCAGGGATTCCAGGGCCTTGCCAAAATCAGCATTGGCTTCGTCCATGCGGCTGACAAAGAAGTAGCAGGGCAGATCTTTCTTGCGGGCCTGGCGGACGGCCTTCTCAGTCCCGACGGACACGCCATCCTTGGCACTGACCAGGACCAGGACACTGTCTGCGACCCGGAGCGCCTGCATGACTTCACCTACGAAGTCAAAGTCTCCGGGGGTGTCAAGCAGATTCAGCTTGACGTTCTTCCATTCACAGGTAGCCACGGCGGTGTTGATCGAAATTTTGCGACGGATTTCCTCAGGATCAAAGTCCAGCACGGTGTTGCCATCGGCTGATTTCCCGAGTCGATCGGTGACCTTCGCGTTGTACAGGACAGCTTCCGCGAAAGCCGTTTTACCAGATCCGCCGTGGCCGAGAAGAGCCACATTGCAGATATTCGTTGCTGAGTAGTTTTTCATACTCAATCATTCCCCCTTGCCAATTTCGAAGATCGATGTCGGGGTCGGACGTCTCACTCGGGTGTTTTGTGCAAAACGCCCGGCCGGCAGGCACCGTCCTCGTCATTATACTATGCGAATTGGCCAACTTGAAGGGGCAATTTTCAACGTAGATCAGTCAATTTTCTACCAAATGCTGCATCTCCAAAAGCCAGTCAGCCAGGAAAGCCTCCACTTCCGTCACTGTTTTCGCCCGCATCGCGATATTCTTCCAATGCGCCGCCTGGGGCGTGCCGCGCAAATAATACGCAAGCTGCGCCCGCATTTCCGCCACTGCCGTCCGTTCACCCACACGCGCCACCAGACCATGCAAATGCCGCACAATCATTGCCGCGCGGGCCTGTGGGGTCGGTTTGCCCAAAAACGGACCCGGTCCGTTTTTGGGCAAATTTGCAAGTTCTGCTGTGATCTCCTGGAAGATCCAGGGGTTGCCCTGGGCGGCGCGGCCAATCATGAGGCCGTCGACGCCGGTTTCCTGCAGCATGCGGCGGGCGGATGGTGCATCGACGACGTCGCCATTGCCGTAGACAGGGATGGTAACGGCTTGCTTGACTGCGGCGATGATCGACCAGTCGGCTTTGCCACTGTAGAACTGGTCGCGGGTCCGGGCATGGATTGTGACGGCGGCCGCCCCGGCCTCCTGGCAGAGACGGGCGAATTCCGGCGCATTGACCGATTGGTCATCCCAGCCCTTGCGGAATTTGACCGTCAGCGGTTTGGTCACAGAAGCTGTACCACTGCCAGAGAATGGGCCTGTGTCGGCCCCGGCGGCAGCAATTTCTGCGAGCGCCCGGATGGACGCTTCAATGATCCGGCCGGCCAGAGGCGGATCCTTCATCAGGGCACTGCCCTCGCCGCCCCGAACCACTTTGGCCACGGGGCAACCCATATTGAGATCGATCAGGTCGCATTGCCGGAGAACGGGGTGCTCATGGATACGCAGAATGGCGCGGTAAAAATCATCCGGGTCAGCGCCGAACAACTGGATCGCGACCGGGCGCTCTGCCTCCGGCGTGATCTCAAGGTAGCGCCAACTGCGTTTCAAGTCCGGGTCATAGCAGATGCCGCGGGCACTGACAAGCTCTGTCACCACCAGACCGGCGCCCATTTCCCGGCAAATCGCACGGTAAACGGTATCTGATGTGCCAGCCATCGGGGCCAGTGCCACGTTATTCGACACAGCAAGCGAGCCGATGGCCAACGGGTGGATCAGGGATTGTGAGCCAGATGTGAATGAATCTGGAATGAATGGCAAATGAATATCCATAGGGAGAAAGATACACGATCAGAGCCGGATTGGCCAAGAGGCAAAGACTGGATCGTTTCGCTTTTCCCGCACACCAGGCGGACAAGCGAAGTCCATCAAGCGATTTCGACGCGGTTGCGGCCGGCGTTTTTGGCGGCATACAGCGCGCGGTCGGCCTGTTCCAGCAACTTGGATATTTCCTGGGTTTTCTCGGGAATCGCTGAAACACCAATCGACACGGTGATATGCGTACTCCTTTGGTTGTGCAACTTGAAATCGTATGACTCGACATTGCGACGGATTCTTTCAGCGGCGACCATGGCCTGTTCCAGATTGCAGTCGATCAGGAGGGCGGCAAATTCCTCGCCCCCTTTGCGCGAAACAATATCGTGGCTGCGCGTGGCCCGCTTGAGGATTTTGCCCAGTTCCTGCAAGACCAGGTCGCCTCCAGAATGGCCATAGGTATCGTTGACAGCTTTGAAATGGTCCACATCCAAATACAAGAGCGAGACTTTGCGTTCATTTTCCATCGTCACCGTAAAATAATGATTGAGCGACTTGTAGAACTGGCGTGGGTTTTTCAACCCGGTGAGGAAATCCTTCTCAGCCTCTTCACGCAACAGCTCCAGTTTCCTGTTGACGCTGGTGATGTAGGTCAGAAATGCGTACATCAGGAAAGCCATCACCATGATCGAACTCAGATAAGTTGCGATGATGCCGATACGATCAGTATTCAACCGCAGCAAAGACCAGGCGGCTGAGCCAGTCAGGATGCAGACCAGGGCAGTCGCAGCGATCCATTTGCGCGCCAAAGGCAGGGAAAGTCTCCCGATCCAGCCGCTCCCGATCCCAATGGCAAGGGTGATTCCGGCGGCCAGAAGAGAGACCTCCGACACACCCTGGATCAAGATCCGGAACAGAGCAATCAGTACAGATGCAAAAACAGCTGCAGTCATTGAGGAATAAAGTGCCATGAACAGGATTGGGAAATAGCGCAAATCCAGCAAAATTTTTTCGTCGATCGGGATGCTGTAGAGGATCAGAATGGAACCCAGAGCACCCGCAAAAAAACCTGAGGCCAGCTGTTTCGTCTTGAATAGAATAAAGCGGGGGTCCTGTAACAAAATATGCGCCAGCAATACCGTCGAAACGATGATGCTGGCATTGATGAAGAGTGAACTGATCACAGACGCCATATCTGCTCCATTTTTCTGTCATAGGATTAACCGACGGTAATTATTACAAATATTATATTATTTTTTGCACTTTCGGAAGATGTTGTCAGGAAAATATTAACAAAAAAAGAAAAACCCGGAACCTTTTGTGAGGTACCAGGGTTTCTTGTGGCGTCCCGGACAGGAATCGAACCCGTATCAACAGCTCCGGAAACTGTCACCTTATCCATTAGGCCACCGGGACATTGGACGCTCATGCATTATAGCAGAGGCCGCAATCCTGCGCAATGGCAGCGGCAGGCGTTTGCCAGCCCTGTCCAATCATGTTAGGCTTAATCAAAGGAGACGCTGCCTTGAGTTTGATCAATCAGAAATTGAAAGAAGTCTTGTCTGCTGTCCTGCCGATTGTCATCCTGGTTACTTTGACCGGGTTGACGATTGTTCCTTTAGGTTGGCTTGCTCTGGGCCGGTTCTGGGTGGGCAGTCTGTGCATCACCATTGGTTTGACTTTATTCCTGGCCGGTGTCGACTGGAGTGTCTCCCCGATGGGTGACAAGATCGGTGAGCAGATCATTCGCAGGAACAGTCTGGTCCTGGTCATCTTGGCCGGTTTATTTCTTGGTTTTTTAATTTCGATGGCCGAGCCAGACTTGCATATCCTGGCCAGCCAGGTCAACTTGGTCAGCACCGGTTTAATTGGCAAATGGTTCCTGGTCCAGGTCGTATCTGTTGGCATTGGTGTCTTGATAGCAATCGGTCTGGTCCGGATCGTCTATGGTATTCCCCTCTATCTCGTCCTGACCGGGCTCTACCTGGTCGTTTTGATCTTGGGTGCACTGGCAACGCCCGAATTCCAAGCCATAGCCTTTGATGCCTCAGGTGCAACCACAGGAGCCATGACAGTCCCTTTCATTCTGGCTCTGGGTCTATCCATTGCGCGAAAGAAGAGCAGCGGCAAAGCAGCAGAAAAAGACAGCTTCGGCTTGGTCGGGGTCGCTTCAGTCGGTGCGATCATCTCAGTTCTCGCTGTGAGTCTGACGGTGCCGCGCAATGACTTTGCACCGGCCATCATTTTTCCCGAACCTGCCGGTAGTTTCTTCCAGCCCTTCATCGATCAGTTCCGGGTCCAGGCACCGGAAGCAGCCCTGGCCATCGCCCCATTGGCAGTGATCCTGCTGTTGCTCCAGCCCAAGGTCTTGCGACTGAAACGTCCAATGCTGTTACGGATGGCGCGCGGATTCTTCCTGGACTGGTTAGGGCTGGTCCTGATCTTTTCCGGGGTCAATGCCGGTTTCATGACCGTCGGCCGGACCATTGGCGCTCATTTGGCCAAGCACAACTTGGTCCTGTTGCTGGCGATGGGATTTGGCCTGGGTTTCCTGACCAATCTGGCCGAGCCGGCTGTCCATATCCTGACCCGGCAAATCGAAGAAGTCACCAGTGGTTCAGTGCCCAGGCTCGCCGTCCAGGCTTTCCTGGCCATCGGGGTCGGTCTGGCAGTCGATCTGTCAATCTTACGCGTCCTGATTCCACCCCTGCAGCTCTGGCACATTCTCCTGCCCGGCTATGTCCTGGCCATTTTCCTGGCCCATCGCGGTTCCAAGCTCTTTGTCGGTATCGCGTTTGACTCTGGCGGCGTTGCCTCCGGACCGATGACAGCGACCTTCATTCTCGCATTCACCCAGGGCGCTGCCAACGAATTCCATTCAGCCAATGTTCTGATTGACGGATTTGGTGTCATTGCGCTGGTTGCTCTGGCGCCCTTGCTTTCACTGCAGCTTCTCGGTCTCTTCTATCGGCGCAAGGCCCTGGAAAAAGGAGGAATCAAGCGTGATTGAGATGTGTCCCCCCGGGGCCCGCTGGTTATTTCTGACAATCATTCTTGAGCGCGGCTTAGGCAGCAAGTGGCTCAAGGAAGCCCGCAGCCTTGGTATCAGTGGCGGCACGGTCCTTCTCGGCCAGGGCACGATCGGCACCAGGCAGACAGGGCGCCTCGATGCCTTGTCCGAAAGCAAGGAAATCCTGGGGTTGATCACCAGCGACGAGCAGGCAGGACGATTGGTCGAGGCTTTGCAGCAAGCCAGGATGATGGTCCACCCACGACGTTGTGTTGCCCTGTCGATGCCGGTTATTGCCTTGACCGGATCATCCGTCTGCCAAATGGCGCCCATACAAAATCCGAACGGAGGGAAACCCTTCATGAAACAGGCTATCTGGGTTGTGGTTGACAAAGGTGAAGCTGAAACGGTTGTAGAAGCGGCCGAAAAAGCAGGCGCACTGGGGGCTACGGTCATCAATGCCCGCGGGGCTGGCAAGCATGAAACCAGCCATTTGTTTGCGATGGCCATCGAGCCAGAGAAAGAAATGGTTCTCCTGGTCGTGGACCAGGCTGTGGCAAGTCAGGTCCTCGATCGGATCTGCCAGGATTGCCAGATCAACGAGCCTGGGAGAGGCATCGCTTTTGCTGTCCATGTCGAACAGTACCGTGGCCTGGCGGACGGGTGAGGCCGTGATCATCTTTATCATGATGATGGTCATCATCTTGATCTATTCTCAAAAGAGCACCCACAGGTGATTTGTAAGCAAGGGGGCGGAAGTTTTGCAATTTCAACCAGCGACAAAAACAGGCCACTGGGCCATTGGCCTGGAAATAGCATTCCTCCTGCTGATGGCAGGTAAATTTTCCCAGATCGGATTGCCGTTGCCGTCTTTCGGAATTTTTGGCCTGGGCATTGCTGGCTTTGTCGTGGCAATCATCTCCCTGGTTCGCAAAGACCGGGCAATCACGGTCTGGCTGGCCCTGGTCGTTGGGCTACTGCCCTTCCTCTGGACCGTCGCAGAATTAATCTGGCCTCACTGAAACCGTTGTCATAACAGTCCTTCAACGCCTTAAGGCTGTCCATCACGCGACGGTTTGATTGGTTTGCCTGCTTCATAGGTCGCGAGATACTCCGCCACGCTCACCCGCCGGCAAAGCTCGGCGATCAGGTCATAGGGGATTGTCTGCCTGGGCTTGAACCGGATGCAGCTTTTGCCCATGTTGAGCTTGCCTGGAACACGGTCAGCGTAGGCGGCTGTAAACCAGTCCAGCTGCTCGGGCAGGGCATAGAGGGCCATGTGGTACAGGGCGATGTGGTTTTTCTGGGCCGCCAGGCTGACAAAGGGCAAAGCCTGCCTGGGATCGACGTGGTAGCCCGGCGGGTAGATGGCATGGGGCACGACATAGGTGATCATGCCATAAGCCATAGTTTCCTCAAGTTCTGAGGGCAGGTTGGCGCGTAAAATCTCGCGCAGACGGGTCACACTTTCACATTGATGGTCCGGCAAAGCGGCGAGGTACTCCTCCGGGGTATTGGCCTGGATCTGCATAGACATGACCTCCTGAAATCAAAATCGCCCAGCCCGGTGGATGATTGGCCAGGCTGGGCGACTATTCTGCGGGACAGATGTTCTAGCGGATGTCGCTGGCGAAAGCCCGGACCGGACTGCCGTCTGCACCCGGGATCAGGAGCGGCACGGCGCAGAAATAGATGCGCTTGCCAACGAGTCTGGATAGGTTGGCCAGTCCTTCGACGATGATCATGCCATTGCCGAGAATGGCCCGGTGCATGTGGCGCTTGTCAAAACCAGGTCGCACGACTTCGCGCACAGTCGGCAAATCGAGGCCAAAGAGGCGGACGCCCTTTTCGATCAGGAGCTCGGACGTACCAGCGGCAAAGGATGGGATATCCTGGAAGAAGGCGGATGTGCCGCCGCGGTGTTCCCAGTCGGTGGACAGCAGGACGAAATCGCCGGGCTGCCAGGCACTCCAGTCGGCAGCCGTCAGATCAAGCGCCTGGTCGGGCTGCCAGGGGACGGATAGGACGACCGCGGGACCCATGAATCGGTCGAGGGGTACCGATTCAATGGCTGGACCGCTGGCCACAAAATGGCGTGGAACGTCGAGATGGGTGCCGGTATGGCAACCAAGCGAGAGGTGGGTCAGCTGGACGCCGTCGGCTTCATGAGTGTGGGGGCGGCTGACCTGGCAAGGTGGATCGCCGGGGTAGACAGGCATCTGATCGTACAAGGGCCAGGACAAATCGTAAATCATGGGATTATCCTCCTCATGCGCGTCTTTCTGTCTTTATTTTATCACGTCTCCTGCCAGAAAGCGGCACCAGCCGGACAATTTGCGCGGCTCGGCATCAGCCTTGGTCAGCTGGCTTGCGGTATCGACAGGCTATCCATCAGGGCAAAAAGGTCGCGCAGGTTTTTCGTCCAGTCCGGACGTGACTTGGCTGCCGCGCGATAGACCAAGTAGGGCTTGTTGCCGGCATTGAACAAGATGCGGCCTTTGAAGGCCGGCGCCCCGAGCAGACTGGACAGCAGCTGCATGTCCGGCTTTTTGTTTTCGGCATAGGTCAGGACGAAGTTGTCCTGGACCACTTCGACCTTCTGGATGCCATGGCGGCCTGCCTGAGCCCGGACCAGCGCGATATCGGTCAGCCAGCTGACGGCGTCCGGCAGCTCGCCAAAACGGTCGACCAGTTCGTCCTGGACATCGAGATGATCCTGCATACTGCTGATCGAGGCAATCCGGCGGTACATGTCCATGCGCTGGCCTTCGTCCGGAATGTAAGGTTTGGGGATGTACGCGTCGATGTTGAGGTCGATTGTGGCCGCGATGCCTTTTTCCTTGACCTCACCTTGCAGCTCATGGATCTCTTCTTCGAGCATTTTACAGTAGAGGTCATAGCCGATCGCATCGAGATGGCCATGCTGCTCGCCGCCGAGCAAATTACCAGCCCCGCGGACTTCGAGGTCGCGCAGGGCGATCTTGAACCCGGAACCCAGCTCGGTGAAATCACGGATCGCGGCCAGGCGTTTTTCGGCGATCTCGGTCAGGATTTTGTCACGGCGGTAGGTGATGTAGGCAAACGCCTGGCGGTCGGAGCGGCCGACGCGGCCGCGCAGCTGGTAGAGCTGAGCCAGGCCGAGGCGGTCCGCGTCTTCGATGATGATCGTGTTGACGTGGGGCATGTCGATGCCGGATTCGATGATCGTCGTGCAGACCAGGATATCCGCACCGCCCTCGATAAAGTCGGCGATCACTTCTTCGAGCCGTTTTTCGCTCATTTTGCCGTGTGCGACCGCAATCCGGGCCCCCGGCAGGAGTTTGCCGAGCTGGGCCGCTTTTTCCTGGATCCGGCGGGTGTCGTTGAACAGGTAGAAAATCTGGCCCTGGCGTGACAATTCGCGCAAGATGGCTTCGGTCATGATGGCTTCGTCGTATTCCATGACATAAGTCTGGACCGGGCGGCGCTCGTGGGGTGGTTCCTCGAGAACACTGATGTCTCTGATACCGGACATCGCCATGTGCAGCGTACGCGGGATTGGCGTGGCTGACAAGGTCAGGACATCGACATCGGGATAGCTGGCCTTGATTTTTTCTTTGTGGTCGACGCCGAAGCGCTGTTCCTCGTCGACAACGAGCAGGCCGAGATTCTTGAAATGGACATCCTGGGACAACAGGCGATGTGTGCCAACAACAATATCAACCTTGCCCGTCGCCGCGCCTGAAACGGTCTGTTTCTGCAGCGCATCGCTGGCAAAACGGCTTAGAAGGCCCACGGTTACGGGGAAACCTGCCATACGTTTCCTGAGGTTCTCGTAATGCTGCTGGGCCAGAACGGTGGTCGGGGCCAGGAAAGCTGCCTGTTTGCTGTCCATGACACATTTGAAAACAGCTCGGAAGGCCACCTCGGTCTTGCCAAAGCCGACATCGCCGCAAAGCAGCCGGTCCATGACTTTTTCCGATTCCATGTCGCGCTTGATTTCCGAAATGCTGGTCATCTGGTCAGACGTTTCGTCATGGGGGAAATTCTCTTCGAACTCCTGCTGCCACACAGTATCCGGACTGAAGGGAAATCCACGGTGGGCGGCACGTTCAGCATAGAGCTTGATCAGATCCGTGGCCAGTTTCTTGATCGATTCCCGGGCACGTTCTTTCTGGCGGGCCCA
>DIGA01000026.1 GCA_002419365.1 Mageeibacillus sp. UBA5734
ACCTACCGTGAATTCAGCCAGGCGATCGATGAAATGGGCACAGGCCTTCTGGCCATGGGCTTTAAGGATCAGCACCTGGTGGTTGTCGGTGACAATTGCTATGAATGGGCGGTGGCTAATACTGCGATCGTCAATGGCGTCGGGATCACGGTGCCGCTGGATAAGCAGCTGCCGGTTTCCGAAGTCATCAATCTGACCCAGCGGGGCAAGGCGGTTGCATTCATTTATCATCCGAAGCATCATGAAATCGCCAAGGCTGTAGCTGAAGCTGTGCCGCAGGTGCGTAGCCTGATCTGCATGAAAGCCGATGTCATCGAGCAGGAACTGGCTCAGGCTGATAGTCGTTTCACCGACATGGACCAGGTGCTTGCCACCGGTCGTCAGGCGCTGGCCGCAGGGGATCGCTCGTTTGTGGACGCCGTTATCGATCCGGAGAAGATGTCTTCGCTGCTCTTCACCTCCGGCACGACAGCCATGTCCAAGGGTGTCATGCTCTGCCATCGCAACATCACACACAATGTGTTCGCGGTCATGTCGACGATTAAGCTTGAAGCGGGTCAGCGCGCTTTGTCGGTCTTGCCCCTGCACCACACCTTTGAAAATACTGTCGGTATGTACATGATGCTCGGTTTTGGCATCAATATCTGTTTTACCGATGGTTTGCGCTATCTCGTCGACAACATGAAGGAATGGAAAATCAACATCATTCTGGCGGTGCCGCTCCTGTTTGAAAACATCTATCATGCGGTGCAGAAGAAATTGGCTAAGTCGGGCAAGCTAGCCCTGGTCAACAAGCTGCGAGTGGTTGCCCGGTTCCTGCGCAAGGCTGGCATTGACATCCGTAAAAAGCTTTTCCACCAGATCCATGAGGGTGTCGGCGGCGGTTTGTCGCTGTGTGTCAGCGGCGCCGCTGCCATCGACAAGGAAATCACTGCCTTCTTCAACGATATCGGTATTGAATTCTGGTCAGGCTATGGTCTGACCGAGACCTCGCCGGTTATCTCCTGCAACAATTATTTTGTTAATGTCTATGGCAGCGTCGGAAATCCGCTGGCGACGATTGAGGTCGGGATCGATGCTGACAGCGATGAACCGGGCGCTATTGGCGAGATCCTCTCCCGCAGCCCCAGCAACATGCTGGGCTATTATGAAAATCCTGAGGTTACGGCGGAAGTGCTCACTTCGGACGGCTGGGTCCGCACCGGTGACATCGGCTACCTCGACAAACGGGGTTGCGTGTTCATCACTGGCCGGAAAAAGTCGATGATCGTCCTGCCCAACGGCAAAAAGGCCTTCCCAGAGGAGATCGAATTTGTCATCAATCGCATCCAAGGTGTCAAGGAATCGATCGTCTGGGGTGACGAACTCAACCGCGACACACTGGATATCTGTGCCAAGATTGTGGTCAGCGATGAATTGCTGCCCGAAGGTCTCGCCGGGGTTGCAGAGAAAATCAGTGCCTATCTGACCGAGCAGATCAAGCTGGTGAATAAGGACATGCCCGTCTACAAAGCCGTGCGCAACTTTGTCTGGACGACTGAAGAGCTGATCAAGACCACCACACTCAAGGTCAAACGTCCTGAGGAAAGCAAGAAAATCAAAGCCTGGCTCGAAGACCACCAGACCACCATGCGTGCCATGTCCGGCCAGCGCATGAGCTGACAAATGCCTTGGGATAAAGATTAAAAGATACAGCGTTCAAAGCACCAAAAACACCGCGCTGCCCCGCTTGGGCAGTGCGGTGTTTTTGCCAATGCCAGCTCAGCTGGCTATTGCCAACGTTCAATGCACCAAAAACTGCGAACTGCCCTGCCATGGCAGTTCACAGTTTTTGCCAATGCCAAGGCATATGCCTTGGCTATTACCACCCCTGGCTGGCCACCAGATCGGCCAGATCCTGGGCCATCTGGGTCCGGCTGATGCCAAATCCTCCAGGCATGTCCCTATTGGCCGCTATCGCCTGAGTCAGGATCGCAGAGCGGAACGGCAGGTTCAGCAGGGAGTGCTCCATGTGGGCGATCCAGTCACTGTCCAAGGCATCTGAGTAGAAACGAACCGCGCTGACATGACCGTGCTCAACTTTGAATCCGAGACGGACATGACCCCAACCCAAATGCTCATCCAGTTCAGCGTCAAAACGCAGCGTTTCGCCAAAGCGCCAGTCCCAGGAGGCAAATTTCTCTTCGAGATGGAGCAGCAGAGGATCCTGGCGATAATCATGACTGGTTGTGTGGATGATATCTGACGTCTGCTGGGTACCGTCTTTGGAATTGGCAAAGGACCCAATGAAAACCTGCTCGAGCTGATCCATCCAATAGGCAACATCGAGTTCGGGACGGAACGCATTGAGATTGGTGATCCGCGACCGGACCGATGCGACCCCGCGTGCCTGCAATTTGGCCGGAGCAACCGTCAGGTAGCGGCCGACCCGCTCAAAGGCCGATGAAACCAGCAAAGTGCCATGATGCAGGCCAACCCCATGGTCAATCCGGAAGGCATTGCCGGAAAATTTCAAACCGTCCGCGAGGATATCATTGCGTCCGGAGCGCTCGGCCGGGATATTCGCCCGGCGAACGGTGTCGACAATCATCTGGAAATTGCGACCAATGTCAAAATCAGCCTGAGGCATTAAAAGTGAAAAATTGAGGTTGCCCAAGTCGTGGAACACCGCTCCGCCACCGGTCGTCCGTCGCGCCAGGCGCCCGCCTTCGGCTTCCAGAAGTTCGGTTTTGCATTCAGCCCAGGCGTTCTGGTTACGACCGATCACGACGGTATTTTCGTTCTGCCACAGGTAAAGGATTGCCTGCAGCGCTTCTTTCTGCGCGCCAGCCATTTGTTGCAGCAGATAGTCTTCCAGAGCCAGGTTGAAGTAAGGGTCATGGGAGTGGCTTTTGACGATCAGGGTGCTCATGCGTGTCATCCTCCGCAAGTATCGTATGATATAATGCTACCAGCAAAATGGCGGAGGGCAAACCCATCAAACTGGAAGGCAAGCTATTTCGCGGCAATCTGATGCTGCGCTCGCAAGAGGTCGAGTTTACCGATCCCAACCTGACCTTTACCAAGATCCTGGAGAAATGCCTGGTGAACCTTTGCCGTGGCCTCGAGGTGCCGATCCCGCTCTGGCTGGAAAAGAACACCCGCGAGTTTGCCCGCTTTCACCAGACATTGTTTTTCGACGGCCAGTTCACAGAGCCGATTGCCTTTGACCGCTTCCAGATCCGCTGGATTGAATGAGAGGATAGATATGGATTCCGATAGACAATCACTGCCAGAGTTTGACCTGGCTTCCGACACGTTTACCGTCAAGGACCAGTATACGATCGGTGAACTGCGCACAATCATGGCGTTTTTGCGCAGTGAAAATGGTTGCCCTTGGGACAAGGTCCAGACCCATGATTCGATCAAGAAAAACCTGCTCGAGGAAGCGTACGAAGCGATCGACGCCATCGAAAGCGGCGACCCCGCCTTGATGGCCGATGAGCTCGGCGATGTCCTGATGCAGGTCGTTTTCCATGCCCAGATGGCCAGCGAGCAGGCTGCGTTTGATTTCGACACCGTGGTGTCCAATATCTGCCGCAAGCTGGTTTCGCGCCATACACATTTGTTTGGCCAGGACCAGGCGGATTCGCCGGAAGCCGTGCTCGACACCTGGGAGAAAAACAAACTCAAGGAAAAAGGCTTCGCCAGCCAGTCCCAGGTCCTGGTCGATGTGCCGCGTTCGCTGCCTGCCCTGCAGCGTGCTTTCAAAGTCCAGCAGAAGGCGGCCCAGGTGGGGTTTGACTGGGACAATCCGGAGGGGCCGAAGGAGAAAATCCTCGAGGAGCTGGACGAAATCCGGGAGATCCTCGAACAGACCCGGGAGCAGGTTGCCCAGGAACTGCTCACAGCAGAGCAGGCTGGCCGGGCGGTTGCAGCTGAAGTCGGTGATCTGTTGTTTGCGGTTGTCAATTATGCCCGCCATCTCAAGGTGCAGCCGGAAATCGCCCTGACCCAGACAACGGACAAATTCATCCACCGCTTCACGGAGATGGAAGTCCTGGCCGAAGAAGATGACAAAGACCTCGATGAGCTGACTATGAATGAACTGGATGCGCTGTGGGAAGCAGCCAAGGCTGGAGAAAAGGAGCATCAGGCATGAGACTGGACAAGTATCTCAAAGTGGCTCGCGTGATCAAGCGCCGCACCATCGCCAATGAAGTCAGCGCCGCTGGCCGGGTCAGTGTCAATGGCAAGACAGCCAAGCCCAGCACGGATATCAAGCCTGGCGACATCATCGAAATCGCTTTTGGTTCTGGCTTGAGCCGGATCCGGGTCCTGGCGGTCAAGGAGACCGTGCGCAAAAATGAAGCCAGCGAACTATTCGAAATCCTTGAGGCCGGAGATGCGCTCAAAGAGTAACCTCAACGTAAAATAACCGGGTTGCCGGATAGTCACGTTAAAAGGTACAATAAATCATATTGATTTTGCGGAAAGGACTGTGCAAATGGCCCGAGCCATGGGATACCCGCACCCTCGTCGTCATCATGTACCCCACGTAGCTGGCCACCAACTGGTTGTCCGCATCATTCTGGGCCTTTTATTTGTCCTTGCTGCCGCCTCGGCCGTTGCCATCTATTTCCAACAAGAAGAGCAATTTACGCGTATAGCTGCCCGCCGGGCCGAACTGATTCAGGCACAGGCCATTGCGGACCGCCGCCATGAGGATCTGCTGGCCTTGAAGAACCAGGTCGATTCCGATGCCTACATCGAGCGCATCGCCCGGGAAAAGCTCGGCATGGTCCGGCCGAATGAGATCCTGTTCGAAGAACCATAAGAGGCCGACCGGACAGGCCGGTTAGAACATGCATCATAAGACAGTGACTGATTGAAAGATGAGTGACTGTCTTTTTTGTTGGCTTTTTCTGAATGTTTCCGAATCTTTTCTTGAACGAGTGTGTCCAGAGTGTTAACATGTTATCAAGATTGAGTGGCGCGGGGGCTTTTGTTCAACAATTGTCATCGCGCCATCATCGTCATAGAACACAAGGAGGAAGCACCATGAACAAACGACTGATTACGATCATGAGCCTGTTGCTTGCCCTGGTCTTGATGGCCACCGCCTGCGGAGGCCAGGCCACCACCGCTGCCACAACGGCAGCAGCTGGCGAGACCACCGCCGCAACCACTGCCCCACTCAAAGATCTGCCTTCACTCAAACTGATCTACAACACCAGCACGGGCCACCAGCTGATCGCTGAAACGGTCCAGGCCATGTGGAAAGAAGCCCTCGGCCTCGATATCACTCTGGAAAACTCCGAATGGGCCGTTTTCCAGGAAACCCGCAACAATGGCGACTACCAGATCGCCCGCCACGGCTGGCTCGGTGACTACACCGATCCGATGACCTTCCTGGACATGTGGGTCTCAGAGAGTGGCCAGAATGACGCCGACTGGAAAAACCCCGAGTTTGACGCCCTGATCGCCACTGCCAAGTCGTCCAATGATCCAGCTGTCCGCATGCAGGCCATGCATGACGCGGAAAAGATCCTGATGACTGAACTGCCGATCATCCCGGTCTACTACTACACCAACGTCTGGCTCGACAATGGCAAAGTCAAGAACTACGTTCATGACGCCCTGCTCGGCCACATGATGTTCACCTGGGCCACCAAGGACGGCGGCGAGCCGATCCTTTACCACCTTGGTGCCACCCCGGCGACCCTGGACCCGCAGCTGAACAATGCCACCGACGGCGCTGTCACGATCCAGCACCTCTTTGTTGGCCTGACCACGAAGAACGAAAAGAATGAGATCGTCCCCGGTGTTGCCGAGAAGTGGGACATCAGCGAAGACGGCCTGACCTGGACCTTCCACTTGCGTGATGATGCAGTCTGGACCGACGGCAAACCCGTCACCGCCAATGACTTCATCTATGCCTGGAAGCGCGCCCTCGATCCGGCCACCGGTTCTGAGTATGCCTATCAAGTGTATTACGTCAAGAACGCGGCCAAGATCAACGCAGGTGAACTCGGCGTTGAAGAACTCGGTGTCAAAGCCATCGATGACAAGACCCTCGAAGTCACCCTCGAAGCTGCCACCCCTTATTTCACCCAGCTGACTGCTTTCCCGACCCTCTACCCGGTCCGTGAGGATGTCGTCTCCAAGAACCCGGATGCATGGGCCAATGATCCCAAGACCCTGATTTCCAATGGTCCGTATAAGCTGACCAAGTTCGAAATCAAAAATGAAATCGTCCTGGAAAAGAACGACAAGTACTATGATGCCGCCAGCCTGCCTGGCACCAAGCTGATCTTCAAACTGACCGATGATGACGCCGCTGCCCTGTCTGCTTTCAAGACGGGTGAGCTCGACATCGCCGAATCCTTCCCGGCCGAGGAAACCGACGCCATGAAGGCAGCTGGACAATACAATGTTGAACCGATTATCGGTACCTATTTCTTCAGCGTTGAAGTCCAGCCGCGCGAAGGCAATCCGGAGATCCTCCAGGATCCGAAATTCAGAAAAGCCCTCGCCCTGACCATCGACCGTGACTATGTCATCGAAGTCGCCCAGAACAATGCCCTGCCGGCCTACGCCTTCGTCCCGAACGGCATGGCAGACGCAGACGGTGGTGACTTCCGTGAAAACGGCGGCAACTACTTCGGCAGTGGCGACTATGCTGCTGACGTAGCAGAAGCCAAAGCCCTGCTGAACGAAATCGGCTACAAGACCCCGTAA
>DIGA01000039.1:0-18590 GCA_002419365.1 Mageeibacillus sp. UBA5734
CAATACCCGCTCGGTGTGTATCGCGGGCAAGAACTGGAGGTCTGACCATGATCGATTTTTCCGTGATCATTGCCGGATTTGGCGGACAGGGCATTTTGTCCGGGGGCAAGTTCATCGCCACGGCAGCCCTGATGGAGAATCGTGAAGTTTCCTGGTTCCCGTCCTACGGACCGGAAATGCGTGGCGGCACCGCCAACTGCAGCGTGGTCATTTCCGATGAACCGATCGGATCTCCTGTCATCAATGAAGCCGATGTCCTGATCGTCATGAATGGCCCCTCGCTCGACCGTTTCATTGGCCACGTCAAGCCCGGCGGACTGGTGATCATGGACAGCTCCCTCGTCCTGAACGTCCCGGCGCGCCGGGATGTGCGTGTGTTCCAGATCCCTGCATCCACTTTGGCAGTCGAGGCTGGCAACATCACCTTCGCCATCATCTACTTGCTCGGCTGCCTCCAGAACCGGACAAGCTGTTTCACCCGCGACTCTTTTGAAAAGGCCCTTGCTGATGCGTTGCCCACCCGCCACCACCACCTGATTCCACAGGAAATGGCAGCTTTTGACGCTGGAGCAGCTTTTCAGGAATCCACCTGATTGAAATAGCTAAATAATGACGCAATTAATTGTAAGGTTCAGATAAAAGGTGGTGGCGACCACCTTTTATTTCTTGTGCAGGATCACAAATACGGTATAATGATTTTAACTGAATCTCGTGCAAAGCAGGTGTGAGTATGGATCAAGCGTTCTTGTTCAACAATGGTCTCGATTACATGAGCTACAATCTGCTAGGCGCTTTTCCTGCCCCCGACGTCGAGGGTGAGTCAGGCTACCGCTTTGCTGTCTGGGCCCCCCATGCCCGCCAGGTGGCCATCGCTGGCACGTTCAATGAATGGAATGTCAAAACGCATCCGATGGAGCGTCTGGGGACCACGGGAATCTGGACAGGTTTCGTCCCAGGAGCCAGGGACGGCGACCTGTACAAATATGCCATCACCACCCCTTATGGTCATACCGAACTCAAGGCAGACCCCTTTGCCCGCTGGAGCGAGCTCAGACCCAATACTGCCTCTGTCCTGTACGATCCGGATGACTATAGCTGGCACGACGATTCGTGGCTGGACAGCCGCCCCCCGGCTTTGTCTGATTTCCCGCTCAATATCTACGAAGTCCATCTCGGTTCCTGGCGTTGCCACGAGGACGGCAGTTTCCTGACCTATCGCGAGATTGCCCTGGAGCTGGCTGATTATGTCCTTGATATGGGCTATAACACCGTCGAGCTGATGCCGATCAGCGAGCATCCGCTCGATGCGTCCTGGGGCTACCAGGTGACCGGCTACTACAGCGTCACCAGCCGTTTCGGTACCCCTGCCGATTTTAAATTCCTGATCGACCACCTGCACCAGAAAGGGATCCGAGTCATTCTGGACTGGGTTCCGGCCCATTTCCCGCGTGATGCATTCGGACTGGCGAAATTCGACGGTACACCCTTGTTCGAGTATGCCGATGTCCGCATGGGTGAGCACATGGAGTGGGGGACCCTCGTGTTCGACTTCTCGAAAAAGGAAGTCGTCTCTTTCCTGGTTTCCAATGCCTTTTTCTGGCTGCGCGAGTTCCACATCGATGGACTGCGTGTCGACGCCGTGAGCAGCATGCTTTACCGCAATTATGGCCGGACCGAATATGTGCCCAATGTCTACGGAGGCACTGAGAACATCGAGGCGATCGATTTCCTGCGCCATCTGAATGGTACGATCCGGGCCCAGATGCCCGGCGTCCTGATGGTCGCCGAGGAATCCACCGCCTGGCCGCATGTCACCGAGAGCCCGGAGAATGGTGGCCTTGGCTTTACCCACAAGTGGAACATGGGTTGGATGCATGACACACTCGACTACATGGGCCGGGACTACGTATACCGCAAATGGCACCAGAACCAGCTGTCTTTCTCCCTGATGTACGCCTTTTCCGAGCGATTTATCTTACCGTTTTCCCATGACGAAGTCGTCCATGGCAAACGATCCCTTCTGGACCGCATGCCCGGCGACCTGTGGAAAAAGTTCGCTAATCTCCGGGCTTTGTACGCCTATTACATGAGCCATCCCGGCGGCAAACTGATGTTCATGGGAGGCGAATTCGGCCAGTTCATCGAATGGCGCTTCTATGAGCAACTGGAGTGGTTCCTGCTCGAGTATGAGAATCACCGTCTGATGCAGCAGTTTGTCCGCACACTGAACCATGTTTATCTGGATCAGCCAGCCTTCTGGGCCGATGACCACGACTGGAGTGGTTTCGAGTGGATCAGTGCTGATGATGCTGACAACAGTGTCTACATTTTCGCTCGCAAAGCCCTGGCCGAGGACAAGCTGGTGGTGACGGTCATCAACCTCACCCCCAATCCGCTGCCGTACTATCGCTTTGGCGTTCCCCGCCCAGGCACTTACAAGATCTTGCTCAATTCCGACTCCGCTGGCTTTGGCGGCAGTGACTACGACTGTGGCGGCCAGAATGGCACGTTTACCACGATTGCCGAAGCCAGCCATGGACAGGAGCAGAGCCTCGAAGTCCAGATCCCGCCCCTGTGCGGACTGTTGCTCGAGTTCCAGCTATAGACAGATGATTATTCTACGATAGACCGTTTAATTTAGGAGGGATTTTTGTGGCAAGACAAGAAGTAATCGCGATGATACTCGCAGGTGGGCAAGGCTCACGACTTGGAACTCTGACCAAGTACCTGGCTAAGCCGGCCGTTCCGTTCGGCAGTCGTTACCGGATCATTGACTTCCCATTGAGCAACTGCATCAACTCTGGGATCGAAACTGTCGGTGTCCTGACGCAGTATCAACCATTGGCCCTGAACACCTACATCGGCAACGGCCATCCGTGGGACTTGGACCGCAACAATGGCGGTGCCTACATCCTGCCACCGTACCAGAGCAGTGCCCGCAGCGACTGGTACAAGGGAACGGCCAATGCCATCTACCAGAACTGTGAATTCATCGACAGCTATGATCCGAAACACGTGGTCATCCTGTCCGGTGACCACATCTACAAGATGAACTATGCCAAGATGATCCTGTCCCATATCCGGGAGAATGCGGACGCAACCATTGCAGTCTTCGAAGTCCCGTGGGAGGAAGCCAGCCGCTTTGGCATCATGAATACCGATGCCAATAACGTTGTCGTTGAGTTTGAAGAAAAGCCCAAGCAGCCGAAGAGCAACCTCGCCTCGATGGGCGTCTATGTCTTCAAATGGGACACCCTGCGCCGGATGCTGGTCGAAGACGAAGCCCGGAGTGATTCCAGCCATGACTTTGGCAAGAACATCATCCCCAATATGCTCGCCGAAGGCCAGAAACTGATTGCCTACCGCTTCTCCGGCTACTGGAAAGACGTCGGTACCATCGAC
The DNA here is from genome assembly GCA_002419365.1 of Mageeibacillus sp. UBA5734. GTDB lineage: Bacteria > Bacillota > Clostridia > Saccharofermentanales > UBA5734 > UBA5734. The sequence goes on from DIGA01000039.1 coordinate 3,403, forward strand.
AGCCTCTGGGAAGCCAACATGGACCTTCTCGACCAACCCGAGGAAATCAATCTCATGGATCGTTCCTGGAGGATCTACAGCAGGAACCCGGTCAAGCCAGCCCACTACATCGCCAAGGGTGCCCGCGTGATCAACAGCGCCCTGACTGACGGTTGCAGCATCTATGGCACGGTTGAGCACTCTGTCCTCTCAAACAGTGTCGTGGTCGAGAAGGGAGCGATCGTTCGAGACTCGATCCTGATGCCAGGTGTCACCGTCCAGGCTGGCGCTCTGGTCGACAAATGCATCGTCGGCATGGGCACCATCATCGGCAAGAATGCCCGGGTGGGTGCAAGCATCGAGGGTGAGTGCAAATACACCAATACCAAGCTCTGTTCCAATGGAATCACCGTTTTCGAGCGCGGGCTCAAGATCCGTGACGAAGCCGCCATTCCTGGCAACTGCATGGTCGAACACCAGGATGACCAGGACTCGGACGAGTTCATCGAGCACTCGTTCCGGGTCCACGGATAACCGCACTTGAAGGAGGCAACGCATATGTTTATCAATGCAATGGGCCTGATTCTGGCCGACAACAAAAAAATTCACCTTGGGGAATTATCCCGCCCCCGTGCCCTGGCCGCCATGCCGTTTGCCGGCCGCTATCGCATCATCGATTTCATGCTTTCCAATATGGTCAATTCCGGCATCACCAATGTCGGAATCACGGCGATGAACAAATACAAATCCCTGATGGACCATCTGGGCACCGGCAGCTCGTGGGATCTCGACCGCAAGAAACAAGGCTTGCAGATCCTGCCGCCTTACATCAATTCATCCAATACCGATTCGAACATCGAGGGCGACGACCTCGTCGGCCTTCTGGATTTCCTGCAGGCAGATGCCCACAAGTACGTCATCCTGGCCAATCCCAATGTCATCTTCAACTCGACCTTTGTTGAGCTGGTCGCCCGTCACGAAGACAGCGGCGCAGATATGACAGTCATGTACAATCGCGACGGCATCCGCTATGGTTCCCCCAGTGTCATCCTGGACATCGACCGCAAGGGTCTGGTGCAGGACATGATGATGAATCCGGCCAAACCATCCAGCACCCGCTGCTCGATGGGCGTCATGGTGATCAATCGCGAGCTGCTGCTCGACCTGGTCAGCGAAATGATCGCCCGGAGCGAAACCGATTTCTCAATCGAGAAGCTTCTGCGCCGCTATGATCAGTTCAAGATTCGTGGTATGGAGTACAAGGGACTGGTGCTGCGGATCAATTCCGTGGCCACCTATTTCAATGCCACGATGAAAATGCTCGAAGACGACATCCGCGAGGAGATCTTCAATCCCGACCTGCCAGTCTATACCAAGGTCAAGGACGAAGCACCGAGCCTGTACGATGAGAACAACGAAGTCAGCAACAGCGTTATTTCTGACGGTTGTCGCATCCTGGGCAGCGTGACCAACAGCATGGTCTTCCGCGGGGCGACCATCTCCCGCCATGCCGTGATCAAGAACAGCATCATCATGCAAGATGTCTATGTCTCCGAGGGTGTCATCCTGGAAAATGTCATCATAGACAAGCAATGTGTTATCCGCCCCGGCATTAAACTGCTCGGCCAGGCAGACTACCCGGTCGTCATCGGAAAGAAGGCGATCGTTTGAAAGTCCTGCTCGTCACATCCGAACTGGCACCACTGGCCAAGGCCGGCGGCCTGGGCGACGTTGCCGGTGCCCTGCCACAGCGCCTGCGCAAGATTGGCGTCGACATTCGCTGTATCCTGCCCATGTACAAGCAGATCAAGGACAAATACACTGACAAGCTCGACTTCCTGGGCTGGAAAATGGTCCGCATGGGCTGGCGGACGTTGTATTGTGGCGTTTACCGCATGGATTTCAATGAGGTGCCGATTTATTTCATCGACAATGAGTATTATTTCGGCCACAGCCAGCTCTACATTGAGTATACCTTTGACGTCGAGCGCTTCAGCTTTTTCCAGCGTGCCGTACTCGAGGTCATCGGTGAACCGATGGATTTCGAGCCGGATATCCTGCACTTGAACGACTGGCAGGCTGGCATGATCCCGGCCCTGATGGAAGCCCACTACCGTCCCTACGGCAAGTTCAACCAGATGAAGACGGTCTACACGATCCACAATCTCAAATACCAGGGCATCCACAGCTATGACATGATCGCTGACATGATGGAGCTGCCAGACCGGATCATGTCCGAGTATGGTGTGCTCAAGGATGGTGTACCGAACTTCATGAAGGCAGGCATTGTCTATGCCGACCGCGTGACCACGGTTTCACCGACCTATGCCGGTGAAATCATGACCGAATATTTTGGCGAAGGCCTTAACTGGCTGTTGCAGAGCATGGCCTACAAGGTCAGCGGGATTCTGAACGGGATCGATGTCGACTCATACGATCCCGCCACAGACAAATATATTGCAGCCCATTATGATCGCAACACCTGGGGTGAAGGTAAGGCTGAATGCAAAGAAGCCCTGCAGAAAGAAATGGGCCTGACCATTGATCCGGACATCCCGCTGGCAGTCATGATCTCCCGCCTGGTAGACCAGAAAGGTGTCGACTTGCTCCTGCGCGTCCTGGACGAGATGCTCGATGATGGTATCCAGGTCGTCATCCTCGGTACAGGCGATCCCGAGTACGAACATCGCTTCTGGCATATGGGCGCTTTCCGCGGCGGCCGCCTGACCGTCCGGCTGGAATTCGACCAGGCCCTGTCGCACCGCATGTATGCCGGCGCAGATATGTTCCTGATGCCCTCGCTGTTCGAACCCTGTGGCCTGTCGCAGATGATCTCGATGCGCTATGGTACCATCCCAGTTGTCCGCGCCACCGGTGGGCTAAAAGACACCGTCACCCCGTTCAATGTCGAGACGGGCGAGGGCAATGGGTTCTCATTCCCCAATATCAATGCCCACGACTTCCTGTTCCTGACCAAAGAAGCAGCCAAGATCTACCGCGAGAATCCCCAGTCCTGGGCCCAGCTGGTAGATAATGCCATGAAGGGTGACTACTCCTGGGACAAATCCGCCCAGCAGTACAAGGATTTGTTCGAAACTGTGCTGGCCCAGGGCTAAGCCGTCGCTATGAAAGCATTTCACCAAAGTCGCCAGAGCCGGTATCGCCATCCCTATGGCGCTCTACCGGCTCATTCTTTGGTCACCCTGGCGATCAGCATCAGCCACACACCGGACGAAGTCCAGGCGGTGACCGGGGTTTATCTTTGCTATGCCTACGGCCTGTACCAGTTCCAGGAGAGCCGCCAGCGCATGGATGTCCGGCAACAGCCAGCGCTGCCGGGGACTCTGGAGTCAGATATCACGGTCGACTATGAGGCCTCGGTGACCTTGCCGTCTGAACCTGGGTTGTTTTTCTATTGGTTCGAGATCCAGAGCGGGGAGAACAGAGCCTACTATACGTGTGACCTGTATGGCGATGGCAGCGGCTGGATCAGCCACCATCATCCACACTACCAGCCCGGTGACGCCCATCATCCCAGCCCCTTCCAGATCACGATTTACGATCCGGATTTCGCCGTTCCATCCTGGATGATCGGATCTGTCATTTACCAGATCTTTCCCGACCGGTTCAACCGCGATCGCGACTTCTCCCCGGAGCGATTTGACAAAGCTGCCCTGAAACGGCCCGAGCGACTCTTCCATGATCAGTGGCAGGATGAGGTCGACTATCAGGGCCGGCCCGAAACCGGATACCTGGCCTGCGACTTTTATGGTGGTTCACTCGCTGGGATCACAGAAAAGCTCGATTACATCGAGCAGCTGGGGGTTACGGTCCTGTACCTCAATCCCATTTTCGAGGCGCGTTCCAATCATCGCTACGACACGGGAGACTATGAGCATGTCGATCCCCTGCTGGGGACGAATGCGGACCTGATGGCACTTTGCCGTGCTGCCAGAGCGCGCGGGATCCATGTCATCCTCGATGGTGTTTTCAGCCATACTGGGGCCGACAGCCGCTATTTCAACCGATTCGCCCGCTATCCGGGAAACGGTGCTTACCAGGAAATGACTGGCCAGGGTCTGTCCCCTTTCACGGACTGGTACACCTTCCATCGCAAGGGTGAGGATCTGTTCTACGACTCCTGGTGGGGGTTCCCTGATCTGCCGAATGTCAAAGAGCATGACTTGAGTTTCATCGAATACATCTGTGGTGAAAACGGCGTCCTGCGGACCTGGCTGCGTCGTGGTGTCAGTGGCTTCAGGCTCGATGTCTCCGATGAACTGCCGGACCATTTCCTGCGTGAAATCCGCCGCACCATGCAGAAGGAGCGTCCGGATGCCGCAGTCCTGGGTGAAGTCTGGGAGAATGCCAGCCACAAGATCAGTTATGGCACCTACCGTGATTTCCTTTTTGGGCGCACCCATGACAGCATCATGGGCTATCCGTTCCAGAAAGCCTTGCTGGACTGGTTCACCCACCACCTGTCCAGCCATGTCCTGGTCAATCAGCTCGAATCGATCCGTGAAAGCTACCCGCTGGCGTCTTTCTATGCCGGGATGAACCTGATTTCCAGCCATGACATTCCGCGGGCAATCACGGTTCTGGCTGGCCTGCCGGATCCGGGCAGCCGCGAACTCCAGGCCAGGACCTTTCTGTCACCGCCAGCCCGCCAGCGTGGCCTGGCTCTGCTGCGCCTGTGCTATCTGTTCCAGATCGCATTTCCCGGCATGGCGGCGATCTACTATGGCGATGAGGCCGGTCTGGAAGGCTATCGAGACCCCTTCAACCGCCGGACGTATCCCTGGGGCAGGGAAGAGAGTACGCTGATCGACTGGTTCCGGAAGCTGGGCCAGCTACGCAAGCAATGGCCCGTGCTGCAAACGGGGCTTTTGCGCTTGACGTATGACAACGATTCCGTTGTGGTGATCGAACGATTCCTTGACCTCGGGCGCGATGTTTTCGGCCATTTCGTCGAAGGTCCCGAGCGTGTGCGCGTCGCGATCAACCGCAGCCCCCATCCAGTCCCAGTCCCCTGGAGCACCAACGGTGACCAGATGCCCGGCTATGGCGGCATCCTGCAGGCAGGGGCCACGGAAATCCGGACAGAGCTGGAAACTTTGTGAATGGATTGATACTCTAGAAGCAGATACATCTTGGATGGCCGTTTTCTGGCATCACATTTACAAGCAAAAAGGAGATCTGAACGATGTTTTGTGAAAGTTGCGGTAACCAGCTGCCTGACAATGCCAAATTCTGCACCGCCTGCGGCGCGACTACGGGGCGCTCCCAGGCAGCACCTGCCCAGCCAGCCTATACGCCTCCGCCTGCTCCGGCTCAGGCGGCCTACAATCCACCGCCCCAGGCCCAGCCAGTCTACAGCCATGCATCCGCGCCCGCCCAGCCGGCCTATGCTCCCATGGCAGCCCTGGACACACCGCTTGGCGTCGGCCAATTCATCGGCATGTTCTTCTTGCTGGCCATCCCGATCCTGAACATCATTTTACTGTTCAAATGGGCCTTTGGCTCTTCAGCTAATCTCAACAAGAAAAACTATGCCCGCGCCACCCTGATCCTGGCGGCGATCGGATTGATTTTCACGATTCTCGCGGGCGGTTTCATTGCCGAAATCTTTGAAGAAATCATGTACAGCTTCTATTAAGCAAGGCCCTTTCAGCGGCACAGGACACGCTGCGTCACGATATCGGCAAATAGCTCGATTCCCTCAGCCTGGGCGACATGGATGACATCCGCCCAGGCTGTGCCTTGTGGCAGCAGCTCCAGCAAGCGGTTTTCCCGCAGCAGGATTTTGTCCGGCTGATACACAACCGTCGGCTGGCCCGCAAACAGGGCCACGTAGAAAATCCCCGCCTCGACCAGGTCCTGGAAGAAATGGCTGCCATAGGAAAGCTCAGGCATGAAGCCAGCCTCTGGCGATGAGACTTCACAGATCACGGCCATCTGGCTGAGTTCCGAAAAGTGTACCGGAACCCCCAGGGAAGGCGTCGTCGTCCCCCAGCGCCCCGGACCCAGGAGGAGGACCGACTGGCCCTTGAGCTTGGTGTTGAGCTGGCCAATGGTCCTTGCGATCGAATATTTGTCGCGGTCAGGAAGCGCTTTATAGGTCTCAGGCCGGACCAGGATCACGGTATCAAAGCGCAGATGGGTGTTGCCGCCCATGAAATTGCCGCTGGTCGCAAACAGGCAGTCTGCCGATTCTCCAACTTCCGGAATAGCCACGGCCTGGCCGAGCCCGCGCGTTTGCAACGGACGGCATTGCAGGAGGTTGATCTTGAAACGGCTGTCGCGGCCGAAATTGGCCGTGAACTCGATATCCACCGGATACTCATAGACCCGCTCCAGCAGTGTCAGCATCTCTTTCATGACCGCAGGAAAATCCGTCTGCGCCAGTAATTTCTTGAAATCAAACAGATAGGGCGTGGGCTGGCCAGTGATGCCGCGTTCGCGCAGCCAGTTGGCGGTCTCAGTGTCGTAGCTGGCGAACAGCGCCTTGTCGACCTTGATGTCCTGAGTAAAAATCTCGGACAAATCCTGGGTCGCGAGCCGGTTTTCCCGCAGTGAAATCAGGTCTGCGCCATGCTGGGAATATTTCTTCAGGTCGCTGGCGCTCGTCGGTGGCAGCCGCAGCGGATCGTCGAGGCAGACGATCCGGGCATAGTCGCCGGCCGTGCGGTCAACGGCCCGTGTACCGAGGCCAAAGACGAGGCGCAGCATACCGGCAGACATGTCGATGCTTTTGTCCCAGACGTAGAGATTGGACGAATTGCCAACGCCGGCCAGATGAGGGAAAAAGGCCTCGCCGTGCTGGTCGCCGGACACGCGCTGGACCAGGATGGCCATCTGCTCATCCTTGTCGACCAGGCCGCGGTTCATCCGGTAATCCAGGGCATCTTCATTCATCATGCTGGCGTAAACATCGCGGATCGCTTGCTCAAACGCCTCATAGCGCTCTTCCGGCGTGCCCTGGTTGGCACAGAAGACGCTCTCGTATTTGCCGGCAAAGGCATTGCCGAAATTATCCTCGAGCAGCGAACTGGAACGGACGATGATCGGTGACTGGCCAAAATATTCCAGCAGCTGGACGAATTGCTCCTGGATATCCTTGGGGAAACGGCCGGCCAGGAGTTTTTCCCGCAACTCCGGCGCCAGCTGGTAATAGCCATCGGCTGTCTTTTGCCGGGTGCGCAGCCGCCACCAGCCATTCTGTACGATGTAGGTGTAGAACACATCCGAGCCGACATAGAATGAATCGTGCGGCTCGAGATCAGACAGCATCCGTTCACCGCCCTCGACCTCGAGGATTTTGCGCGCGATCAGCATGCCGATGCTCTTGCCGCCAATAAAACCGGTCCCAACCTCGCGGGAAGCAATTGTCAGGATGTCCTGCAGCGTGAAATACCGGTCGCAGAGCTCGAACATCCGCGACTGGCCACCGATCAGCATGGTCATGAGCTGGCGTTTGACCAGCTGTTGCTCGGCTCTCGATTCTGACAAGGCCTCACGGGCCCTGTCAAAAACGACATCCCAGTGGTCCGGCCGGTTGGCCCCGCGCCGGATGCTGCCAAACAGCTCTGCCACCTCGGAGCTGGCCGTCATGCAGATCGCTTCCTGGTCCTGGATCAGGTGCGGGAAGAACATCGTCGGCGAATAGCGCTGCCAGACCTTGAGCGGATGGATGTAGAGTTTGCCGTTGACCTGGTAGAGGTCTAAGAGCAGCTGGGTCGTTTCGCGGATCCCGGCGATCGTGGCAAACGTTGTGACATCACGGATGACCGCAAAATAGGCCACCGTGTCCAATTCGTAGAGGTACGGGCAGGTGACTTTGAAGAAATTGCCGATCATCAGGTCCGAATGCCAGTCCTTTAACAGGTCCGTCAGACAGTCAAAGACATAGAACGCCTTTTTCCCGGCCTCCGTGACCAGATTGTGGACCTCCGTGGCGAAACTCTCGAAGCCCTTGCTGGCATCGAGCTCGTGTACCTGGACCGCCGGGTGCTCGGCCAGAAGCGGCGCATGGCTGCCAAAGCGCACATACAGCAGCTGGCGTTGGTCGCGGATCGCCTGCTCGACATAGGGCGTCACCATCCGGCGGTAATCCTCCGGCGAATCCACCTGCCAGACCACATTGTCCCCCAGCCGCAGCCGGTCGATCACTTCGTCAAAACCAGGATGTCCTGTACTGACCTTGTCGTTGATGCCCATTTGTTCCTCCGGGGATGCCACGTCACCCAAACGGAATTGAGTGTCCATTAAGTCAAGTGTACCATGTGGTGACAGGCTTCACTTAAGGAACTTGCAACTCCCAGGCATCTACAATCGCCCGCAATTGCGCATCCAGATACCCGAGCGCCTGGTTGCGGACTGCATCTGGTACGCCATAGCAGGCCTCGGCGATCGCGCCGGTGATCGCGGCCAGCGTGTCACTGTCGCCACCAACCGAGATCGCCGTCCGGATCGCATCCTCAAACGACTTCGATTCCAGGAAGGCTTTGATCGCCTGTGGCACCGTCCCCTGGCAGGTTTCGTTGAAGCGGTACATCGGCCGGATCTGGTCGATCTTGAAATCGAGCGGGTAATAATCAGCGACCATCCGCTGCCGGATCTCGTCTTTCGACTGCCCCTGCAGCGCCAGGAAAATGGCCAAAGCCGTCGCCTCCGCCCCTTTCAGACCTTCCGGGTGGTCATGCGTGACCGCCGTGACCGCATGTGACAGCCGCTTCACCTCATCCTCAGTCCGGGCGAAAAGGCCAACCGGACTGATCCGCATCGCCGCCCCATTGCCAAAGCTGTGATACGGCCGTGGCTGGTCATCGAACATCCAGACCGCAAACCGGCCGCTATAGCCACAGTCCGGGTACTGGCGGCCGATCCGCTGCATCGCCCGCACGGTGTTCTGTGACAACAGCTGAAGCGCATCATCGGTCCACGTCACTGCTGAGGTGGCAGGTCGATTGGCGTCGCCCGCAGTTCCATCATCAGCGTCAACTGGGCCAGCAGGGGAGAGCACCTCGAGCGCCACTGCGGTGTCCATCAGCGCCTGCGCCACCGCCAGCGTCATGATGCTGTCATCCGTCACGAAGCATTCTGGCGTAAACAGAGTAAAATCCTTGCTGCGGTGATTGTGAAACTCAAACCGTGATCCAACGATGTCGCCGATGATGGCTCCGAGCATGGGTGGCCTCCTGAGGAAGGATGAGTTGAATCAGACTTGGACCCTTAACCGGTCTTTAAACCGTTGCTTGAGTCCATCGTCACAGCAGTAGACATAACAGCCCTTCATGCCGCGAGAGCAAAGGACTTTATAGATATTCTTGATCAACCGTGACAGTTCGTCGGGTCTGTTCGTCAAACCTCGCAGCCCCGCAGAATCTTTGTATTCCTGCCGATTGGCCCTGACTTTCTCGGTAGTATGGTCAAAATAGAGGTCTTTTCCAATGATCACGCCCACATAATCGAATTCGAGACCCTGGGACGTGTGAATGCAGCCAATCTGGTTCAAACCACTGCCCTGGATCGCCCAGAGGTCAGAATTCGTGCGCTGGTTCCAGGGCATGGCGAAATTATATCCATCGATGCGCACATCGGCGATCTGACCGTGTGTGTTTCCTTCACCAGCATCCGTCCAGGGCCAGGCATAGCCAGCCAGCATGCGGGCCTTGAAACCCGCATGGGCCTTTTCCCGGATTGCCGTAAACACGTCATGGGGAGATTCACAGAGCTTGAACTCGAATTCCCCTTCATCCCAGCCATCGAAATTGCCAGTATGCTCGATCTGCAAAACGTCCGTAACCCAATTGATAAATCCTTCGGCGCCCGAACACCGGAACTGGGCATGAAGCTTGAGCTCGATCATGTCAGCCTCATACGAGGCTGCAAGCCGGCGAATTTCACTGGTTGAACCGATGTCCTGGGCTCGGATCTGCTGGTTGTCGTCCACGAATAAAACTGCAACACGAGCCGTGCGAATCACATCATCGACCTGGTTCTGCCCCCGGTACATATAGGCAGTTTTATCTTTCAACCGATGTGCTTCATCCACAACCAGCACATCGTACAAGTCCAAGGGCGAATCCCAGAAAGAACCTGAACCGCTGAACAGATTTTTCAACCTGACCCGGTCGCGACTTTTTCCCTTGGCCAAGGTCTCGACCAGGACATTGCGAAAAGCGGCATTGGGGGCGACAAATTTGGTATTTTTCCCTCGATTGAGAAGCTGGGCAAAAGCGTTAAGCGAGATGACCGACTTGCCGGTGCCCGGTCCACCTTCTACCATGATCACTGTTTTACGCCGGGCATGCATGGCTGCTGAAAGAATCATTTCATAGGCGACTTTTTGTTCGTCGAGAAGGATAAACGTTTCATGCCCTTCGAACAAACCGCCGACATAGTCCATCAGTTTTTTCGAAGGGCGCAGACGGCTGTTTTCAATGTAATACATCGTGTTGATGCCCTGGCCAGAACACAAATACGAATGGAGAAATTTCTGCAGCTTCAGATAGTCTTCACGGAAAAACAGGGGCGCTTCCTGGATGATTTCCTGGTAATGCTCGGCAAGCAACGGTTCCTTTTCGGAGCGTACATAGTTGTGCAGGTAGGCCACTGAATGGCCCTGGTAGTCACCTTTATGGATCGCTTCGTTCATGTCGGTAAGAAACTGCTTATAAGACCAGGCCTGATAGGAAGGATGTGTGACACAATGATTGCCACCGCCCACAAATGTCCTGACCAGATTGGGTTCCGGCAGGGCCTGGGCCTTTTCCCATTGCTTCAATTCAATGATGACAAAATGATCCTTAAGTTCAGGGTCCTTACCCGTCACCATGAAGTCGATCCGCTTGCTTGTGGCAGGGATATTGAATTCGATCAGAATCCCGCAATCGTCGGGAATACCTGAGTTGCGCACGATTCGCTCCATGTACTGCAGTGAATTGCCCCAGGCGTGGCGCTCACTGGTTGCCGGACGATAACCGAGACGCTTGCTGAATACATGCTCGATTTTTTCTGTGATCTGGTTGGTGTCAACATCCAGGCAAAATGCCCGGGCATCGCTGCTGTAGAGTATCATCGAATCAACCTCAACATAAACAGATCAATTGACATAAATAACAGGGTCAGTCGATGGATGGGATTCTCATGACTCATTGTACTTGCGGTTGCTGCCTCTGACCTGGTGGACCGGATATTTCTCAGAATTGACAGCAAGCTTTTGCTCAAGGGCATCCAGCAAATCAAAGTCAAACCGTTGGGCAAAACGCAGGAGAAAGAAAAGGATATCTGCAAGCTCATGCGAAATTTTGTTGCGAGTAGTATCGTTTTGAAGCATTGTAGCCATGTCGGTCTCAGTTTTAAAACGGAACAGATCGAGCAGTTCATTGGCTTCCGTGCTCAGGCCGATCGCAAGGTCTTTCGGATTGTGAAATTGGTCCCAGTCACGGTCTTCACAAAATTGACGGACTTTCTTCAGATTGATTTCGAGGGAGTCGACGGTAATCACCTCCTGGGTTTCAGGAAGAGAAGGTCCTCCTGGATGATCGAGTGATGTGAGACATGCCAATTAACATTCTACCAAACAACAGGGGATATCGCGCGAGTCGATCAACCGATATTTTGTTTTAATGATGAAGTGATCCATCAATATCCTTGTGCGAATCGATCCCGACCTGAAGGCTCAGGCTAAAGCTGTCCTTAATCAATTGGGAATTCCAGTCACCAACGCAGTCAATCTATTCCTTTTGGCCTCTGGCAGAACGATCCCAACGTGGGACCACCAATGAATGGGTGAAGATCGGGCAAGACGAGAATCGGCAAATATTTATATATGTTGATGTTTCTGTAATAATATACAGTTTCAAACTTTATTTAAAGTGATAAAATTAAAGTGTAGGGCAAGGTCAACAGAACATCTGTTTATTGATGAGTCAATCATCCAAGCTGCCACGATCGAGGTGGTAGATGTCGCGTTTTTCGACCGTGAAAGCGGCCACTTGTTGTTTGATAACAAGATTGGAGTGATACGCGATGAAAAGATACTGGCCGATTTTATTGGCCATTTGCTTGATCACAACCCTGTGGATCCCGGGAATTGCCTTTGCCAAAGGTCCTCCAGCAGGAGGCGTAGGCGGGGAAGAACCAACTGCCGGCAACAATTTATCATTCCCGACCATTGCGGTTGATGGTTTTGATGCGCTTGATGTCATTCCTCCCACTGAGTTACAGCTGACTGTTTCGTATACTGGTCCATATACAGGACTATCAGCTGAAGAATTGGCGATCGCCACCAATGATGAATGGTATGCCCAGAAAACGGAAGGTAACGTATGGCAAGCTGATTTCAGACGTTCGACTGTGCGTGAATCCGTCACCTATATTGACTGGGGTGACAACATCGAATCAGTCAATCCGAAGCTCGGGGCTCCGTTCCGCCTAGAAATCACCCTCTACCAGGCCTTGGTCCCGGATACTCAGGGTGATACACTGACCCAGTACCAGATGGCGATTCTTGCCTTCCCCAGCAGTCCGAACGAGGTGCAGGGAACCAATGGCGAGACCTTTGAAGGTGTCTATGCAACGGTAATTTCGACTCGGCCGAAGCTGGGCATCCAGTATTTGGGTGTAACAGTTCCAGAAGATCTGGCTTGGGATGGAACACAGTGGGTCCGCGCAGATACAACCATTCCAGTGGCCACCACGATCAGCTTTGCCCCTGAATTGAATGTCGCTGGCAAATACATCTATGGTGCCTCCCAGGGTGGTTGGAAACCGGCCAATACGGGCTACTACCGGATCACTTTCCATGTGCCAGTCAATAGCACCATTGACTTGAGTGCTGCCACGATCAACAACTATCCATTCTCAGAGGACGTAGAAGTCACTGAGGATGAGTCTGAAACAGGCGCCGCAATCCCTGTTGTCGTCGGGGACGAAAATTTGAGCTATGTAGATGTGCTCGTGGTTGCTGGTGGGTCCAGACGTCCGAAATAAACCTGGCTATGAAAACGACTGAATGTAAGCTGAGAAGATTTGGCCTTGCCCATAGCCTTCAATCGATGCTCAGAACATCACCTGTTTGCAAATCTCATTTGATTGAGGGGCTGCTCATCAGCCCCTATCTTATGTCTCTCTGGCCTTGTAATCCCGGTCGATCTCTTCTTTCCAATCGGATGGGATGGCATCGGTCGCACGAAAAGTCGCCACGGCCTCGCTCATGACGCTAAAGTTCAGGCTGACACCCGCGCTGTCTGCATGGTAGGTCTGGGCCCGGTCCGGAGCGATACCGAAACTGGCTGCCGTCTGGACGGCGTCGATGTTGGCACCGAGAAAGATGAATTCCCAGCCATGGCACAACTGCTGGCGCTCGATCATCTGCTTGACGAGCGTGGCTGGGTATTCGCGGCTGGCATTTTCCTCACCGTCGGTGATGATCACGAATAGCACTTTTTCAGCGCGGAAATCCTCCGCCGTTTGCTTCTGAGCATGGCCGATCTTGTGGATCGTGCGGCCGATCGCATCGAGCAGGGCTGTCGAGCCGCCGACGCAGTATTCCTGGTCCGAGATTGGCCCGACCGCCTGGATGTCGATCCGGTCGTGCAGCAATTCGAAATGGTTATCGAACAACACGGTCGTGATGCGACATTCTCCATCGACTGCCTTTTGCTTGTCGAGCATGGCATTGAATCCGCCGATCGTGTCTGATTCCAATCCGCTCATCGAACCGCTTTTGTCAAGAATGAAAACCAGCTCTGTCAGTCCCTTTTTCATCGTGTGTGTCCTCCTCAAGTTTTTCCTGGTGGTACCTTGAGGTTAGCACGCGCTCGAAAGAGGCAGGTCGCTTGCCAGGCGACACATGCTCAGCTGCCGAGCAGGGGCTGGTCGTACTGGAACAATACTTCGTTGAGGGCGAAAATGTCGTACTGGCCGTTGACGATGAAATATTCCACGATGACGTCGAATTTCTGGCTGGGTGAGAGTGAATAGCCAGCCCGCTCGAGCAGGCTGGCGGTTTCAGATTGCGTCAGTTCGAGGCCAATCGCCAGGGCAATGGCGGTGCGCTTGCTCGGCAGATAGTCCTGGCTGGAGCGGATCTTGGAGAACAGCTTGCGGTCGAGATTGGCCTTTTTATACACCTCGACATCGCTTTTCCCCTTGGCGTCGATCAGGCGCAACAGGGTGGTCGAGAAGGGTTCGTCGAGGTTGGCGATCCAGTCCTCGAGGTTGGGCGCGGTGGGTGCAGCAGAGGTTTCGAGGTGTAAGATGTCGGCTTCAATGCGATGCAGGGGTGGTTCACTTAGGACTGCCTGCTCAACATCGAGCAGTTGACGGCCGCGGCTTTTATCTGTGTGGGCCGCTACATAATGCTCGTCAATGTAGCTGGCGACTGCACCGAGCAGTTTCTGGCTGGCCCGGAAAGCTTCCTGGTCAAAAATGGCCAGATAGACGACCAGGTCGTGGTCCTGGAGGAATGCTTTGATGGTTTCGGTTGCAATTTGGAGGGCCTGGTCTTTGGGATAGCCGTAGATTCCGCTCGAAATCAGCGGAAAGGCGATGCTTTCGCACGACTGCTCGACGGCGCGCAGCAGGCTGTTGCGGTAACAGGCGGAGAGCTGCGACGACTCACCGTGCTGACCGCCCTGGTAAACCGGACCCGCGGTGTGAATGATGAACTTGGCCGGCAGACGAAATCCAGGTGTGATTACAGCTTCGCCGGTTTTGACCGGGGCCAGCTTGTCGCAGGCTGCCTGCAGTTCATCAGGTCCGGCAGCCTGGAAAATGGCGCCGCAGACACCACCGCCCATTTTCAGGCTGGTATTGGCGGCATTGACGATGGCGTCGACATGCATCCGGGTGATATCCTGGCGAACGATTGTGAAAGGCATCGACTCACCTCCATGACCGTTGGTATCTGGCAGTCGCGGTCGCGATCGGGTGTGGCTTTATTTGACCTGGTAAAAAAGCTCGATCTCGCAGGTGTGCTTTTGCCGTTTGCCGCCCGAGATCAGGCGCACGATGGCAAAACCGGACAGGGAATGGAAATGCCTGGTGTCTTCAAAGCTGCTGGCATCGTGAACCTCAGGCGATCCCTTGACCGTCAGCTGGTCCACAACGGTATGGGGGACTTCACCGACCAGCTTGCCTGCTGCAGTGAAAATTTCCAGGGTAGGCCGCCCGCGGCTGCTGCCCTGGATGATCTTCAA
>DIGA01000039.1:18622-21968 GCA_002419365.1 Mageeibacillus sp. UBA5734
TGTATTCACAAGTGTGGTCATGACACTTTTGTACTGATTGAAATCAGTCTGGGCCAAGGTCTGGTTGGCCTTGTGCTGCAAGGCTGAATCGGACATCAGGAGATCGTAATAACTCATGGGCACCTTCTGACTGGATAGATATCGTTTTCACTATTATATCCTGCCGGCATGGCGGAGAAAAAGCATTGACATTTGATAATTCTGCAATGGATGCAGACACTTTTTGGTAGCCCTGAATACTTGAAAAAGAGAACAAATGTTCTATAATCAATTTCACAAGACGGATTCAAGGCTGATAGGTGAGGCGAGTAAGCGATATGGAACGGATTATAGTCAGGGTCATTGCCGAGGCGTATGAGGGCCAGTTCAGACCACTCGAGGTGATCGCCCAGGACCAGCGGATCCCGGTCAAACGGATCCTCTCTGCCCAGCCGATCCAGACCAGGAAGGACTATGATGGGGAGACCGGCATGCGGTATATCATCCGCACCGACCATCGCGACTTCGTCCTGGTCCATGACCAGCGCTGGTGGGTCGAGGTATGAGGGGAGGGGGTTGGATGGAAGACTGGGCAACCACTTGGCTGCCACTGCGTGAACACCCTGCACGTGAGTCACTGGCACATCCTTGTGCTAAACTGAATCACAAAAACAAATGGAAGAAGAACAATGATTGAATTACTCGTGCCCTTGCTCCTGACTGTAGTCCTTGGCTATCTCCTGGGCAGCATCAACAGTGCCATTCTGGTTTCGCGCTGGCTTAAAGGCCAGGATATCCGGCAGTTTGGCAGCGGCAATGCTGGTGTCACCAACATGTACCGTGTCTACGGCAGGGTCCCGGCACTCTTGACTGTCCTGGGAGATTTTGGTAAAGCTGCCTTGGCGGTGCTGGTTGCCCGCCTGATCTTTCATCTGTCCGGATATGATCCCGGATTTGATTCCGGCTATCTGGCCGGACTGCTGGCATTGGTTGGCCACATTTACCCAGTCTATTTCGGCTTTCGCGGCGGCAAAGGTGTCATGCCTTTGATTGGCGTCCTCTGCCTGGTCAACTGGCTTGCCTTGCTGATCGTTGCCGCCATCACCGTGCCACTGGTCTTGCTGTCGCGCCGGATGTCATTGGGCTCGGTGGTCGGATCAATCGCCCTGCCTGTTGTCACCTATTGGCTGGCTCAATTGAAAAACCAGGATCCGCTGGCAGTCACAGGCTTTGTGACAGCTTATGCGATCCTGGTTCTGGTAGCGCACCGAGGGAATATCTTGCGATTGATCCAGGGTACGGAGCAGCCCTTTTCGGCGAAAAAATCCTAAAGCTGGTTGGATGATGTTGTTTGTGACAAACTCGCAGGCCCACTCTCACATCTAATCGCCGGGAGCTGAAACTGGAATGGCTCAGGCTTTAGGCAACCAGGGAATGAATTTGCTGGTGCGGCGTTTGTAATCCTCCCAGTCCGGTCGTCCAGCGTATTTTTTCTCCAGCATCGGCACACCGGAGATGAAGAGCAAAAACAATGTGATCAGGAGGGGACTCACGATGAGCCAGTAATTGCGTCCGCTGCTGATGGCCATTACGTAAATTCCCCACCACTGCACCGCTTCACCGAAATAGTTTGGATGACGGCTATAGCGCCAGAGCCCGGTTTCGATCAGCTTGCCCTTGTTTTGTGGGTCGGACTTGAAGCGCTTCAACTGCCAGTCGCCCACTGATTCAAAAAAGAAGCCAACCAGCCAGATAGCGACACCGCCTGTAGCGAGCAGGCTCCATCCGGACAGATCCTGTAGGTTGGTGGTGATGGTGGTCCAGTTGATCAGGAAATTGAGTGCCAGCTGCAGCAGGTAGATCTGGATGAACATGCGCAGGTAGAAGGTGGCGGGATTCCAGGTCGCGCGCATGTTGGCATAGCGGAAATCTTCCGGTTTACCGAGGTTGCGGCGCATGAGGTAATAGGTCAGGCGCAGGCCCCAGACTGTGACCAGGAATGTCATCGTGAGAGGAACTGCCCCGGATGGTTTGCCGATCCAGATGGAAAACCAGGCGGAGAACACAAAGCCCAGTCCCCAGGCGATGTCGATCAGGCCATTGTTTCTCTGGCTCTGCGCAATGATGAACGTGACGATGAAAAAGACCAGCAAGGCGAAGAGGATGATCAGGATATCGTTCATGCTCAGGTCCTCTCTGTTTCGAGGTATGCGGCTGCAATGCTACCGCGACCGGCAAACAGGGTCACTGCGGCAGAAATTTTTGTGACATAGAGCGGCGCTTTGCCGGTCAGCCGTTGCATTTCTGCCTGCAGAGCCTGGGCCCGCTCCGGAGCATCGGCATGGACAATGACATAGTCATGGATGGGCTTACCACGCAATGACTTGAGCAGGTTTTTCCAGTTCCTTTTTTCAGAGAAGGCGATGCCTTTGATCGTGCCCTTGCCTTCTGGATCGATCGTAATCAAAGGCTTAAATTTGAGCTTGATCAGAAGATCGCCAATGCGTTCGCTAACACGACCTGAGCGTGCCATCGGTTCGATATCAAGAACGCTGACGACAATTTTGGCCCGGCTGCGCAGCGCTTCCATGGTCTCGACGATTGATTCGAAAGGCTGGCCGCCCTCAATCAGGCTCACGGCTTCGCGCACCAGAAGGCCCTGGGCTCCGGAATTGACTTTGGTATCGATCAGGGCCAGGCGAGCCCTGTCCTCGGCAGGCATTTCAGCCAAGGCTTCGCGGAACCGGCTGTATGTGCCACTCATCTGCGACGATACCGTCAGGATCAAGACTTGGTCAAAATGTTTAAGGATCGGCTGGAGGAATGCCTGGATCTGGGCTGTGTTGAGCTGTGCGGTTGAAGCTGATTTCAGATGCTCGCCCAGGAAGGCGCCATCGATGGTAACCTTGTCCAGGTAGCTGACCCCATCGATCATGATGTTGATCGGGATCTGGAAAATCTGGTGCTGGAAGACATAATCTTGCGGCAGATCGGCGATTGAATCGGTCACACAAGCGATCCTGGCCTCGCGCGGACCTGCCAGGAGATTTTGCCAGACCATGTCATCCGCTTTTTGCTCGAGAATGGTCCCATGGGCAGCGGCCCGTCTGATCATTTCCCAAGGCTGATTGGTGTGCAGGTGGATCCGGGCCAGGTTGTCAGCCTCGGAAAGCAGCAGGCAGTCACCCAGTGGTCGCAGCGCTTCACGCAAAGCATCAGGATTGAGGTCGTTGGCTTCGATCAGGACTTCAGTACAATAACGGAAAGGGATGTCTGCGTCCTCGCCAAACACGTGGATATCCTGAGCCGGCTCTTCCAGATCTGGCATGAGGGTCGCCTGCTCAATCGCGACATCATGTCCGAGTAT
>DIGA01000039.1:22012-38244 GCA_002419365.1 Mageeibacillus sp. UBA5734
ACTGCAGACGCTTCAGCGTGTGAGTGGTGTCGTCGAGCGTTTGCTTGACCTTGGCCATCGAGTCGTGCAGCAGTTCCTGCAAAGTCCGGCGTGTTTCGAGCGATTCCCTGAAGCTGACAGCCCAGGCCCGCATCAGGGTGAGGACCGTGCCTTCCACGGGTTCTTCCAGGGATTTGTAGGCTCTCTCATAGGCTTCGTGGAAATAGGCCCCCAATTCGGATACGGTGACGGATGCTTTCTCCGAACTGGCCTGGTACAGACCATTGAAGTATTGGGAAAAAATGGCACCGGAATTGCCACGTGCGCCGATCAGCGCGGACCGGGCGATCTCCTTGAGCGTCGAGCGGACATCGTCCTGCGCCTTGGCGTGGTTGAGGATGTACTGCATGGTATGGGCCAGGTTATTCCCCGTGTCATTGTCGACGACAGGAAATACATTGATTCGGTTGAGGTCATCCTTTTTTTCTTTGGTCCGGATGGCTCCATGCAGAATCGCCCGGTGCAGCATTTGACTGCTGATGGTATCGGTCACAGGAACCTCCCACTGATCCAGGTCGCCAGGGCACTGGTCGAACTGGTAATGAAGGTGCCCCAGATCAGGTCAATGATCGTCATCGACACCGGCCAGTCGCGCAACGTGGCCAGATTGGTCAGGTCATAAGTGGCATAGGTCACGAGGCCGAAAAATGCGCCGGCGCCGAGGGCATACAGGATGGACTGTTTTTCGAGTGCTGGATTGATCACGAAAAAGACCATTGCCGCAATGAACAGCAGGTAGAAGATCGCTGCAGCTGGCAAGTTCACCTTCTCAGCCATCAAGTGGCCAATCTTCTCCTGGTAAAGTTTCCTGGAAATGAACAGTAGCCAGACCAAGTCGATCAACGTAAAGACAACCAGGGCTACCAGATAATGCTTAACAAATTGCATAGAGTCCTCCGTAGTTAATGATAACTGTTATTATGAATGTCCCAAGCTGATTAATCTAGGAAAAAATTGTAAAAATTACATCGCTTCAACTAGATAAAATGCACAATTGAACGTGCTCGAGTGGGGGCAATACCATCCCGGCTTCCATCGCAAGTAAAGCAAAAACCACCGAAGCTTACAGCCTCAGTGGTTTTTCTGGTGCGGTCAATGGGACTTGAACCCATACGGTTGCCCATACGCCCCTCAAACGTACGCGTCTGCCAGTTCCGCCATGACCGCGCTGATCTGGACTTTTTCGTTGCCAGTCGTGCATCTTGGATGCAACCAGCAGCGAGAGGGTTTGCCGTTCAGGCACAAGCAATTATAAGCAGCCCCCTGTAGCTTTGTCAACCACAATTTCAGCCGCGCCAGGGGCCGGTTATTTGAAAACTTTAATTCCCGGAGGGGCAGGAAATTGCCGCAAATCGGACCCCGTCCCAAAATCGGCACTTTGACTGATTATTCAGAATTCTGCATGAAACCGGATCATTTATGCTCAGGTATGCGAAAAACCTGCATATTTGCCGAAAATGGGACCCCGTCCCTTTTTTGGCTGTTTGCAAATACCATTCGCTATTGCTATCATTTTCCCTAGTCGTTTCATTGTTTTGACTTGCTTCTTTATATATTCCATAGATGAGGTGCCGATCATGATCTGGAATCCTGCTGAGACTATGAATCGTTCGGAGATGGCTGCGCTGCAGCTTTTGAGGCTGCAGGAGACGGTGAGCCGGGCTTACGAACGGGTGGCGTTTTACCGGGACCGGATGGATGCGATCGGGCTGAAGCCTTCAGACATCAAGACATTGAAGGATCTTGAGAGGATCCCTTTCACGGTCAAGAACGATCTGCGTGACAATTACCCGACGGGGATGTTTGCCGAGGATACACGGGCGATTGTGCGATATCATGCGTCGTCCGGCACGACAGGCAAGCCGATCATCGTCGGCTACACCCGCAATGACATGGCAGTCTGGACGGATTGCTGTGCCCGACTGGCCGCGGCAGCCGGGGTCACAGCGGACGACGTCTGCCAGATCGCCTTCGGTTATGGCATGTTCACCGGCGGTTTTGGTCTCCACTATGGCCTCGAACACCTGGGCGCCGCCGTGATCCCGCATTCGAGCGGCAATTCCGAGCGCCAGCTGATGTTCATGCAGGACCTGGGCACGACCGTCCTGATCGCCACGCCTTCCTATGCCTTGCATCTGTCCGAGGTCATGGCTGAACAGGGAATCGCACCAGAGAACCTGAAACTGCGCGTCGGCCTTTTCGGCGGCGAAGGCCATACGCCGGAAATGCGCCGCCTGATTGAAATGCGCCTGGGCATCACGGACACCCAAAATTATGGCCTGACCGAAATCACCGGCCCCGGTGTTTCCTATGAATGCCTGGCCTTTGAAGGCATGCACATCAATGAGGACCATTTCTTCCCGGAAATCATCGATCCCGTGACGGGTGAGACACTGCCGGAGGGAGAAGAAGGAGAGCTCGTCCTGACGACCCTGTCCAAAGAAGGCATCCCGATGCTGCGCTACCGGACCAAGGACATCACGCGTCTCAACTATGAGCGCTGTTCCTGCGGCCGGACCCTGGTGCGTATGGATCTGGTCCGCGGCCGCTCCGACGATATGATGATTATCCGTGGCGTCAATGTGTTCCCGTCCCAGATCGAAGCCGTCCTGATGACCATCCACGGCATCGGGCCCCATTACCAGATCATTGTCACCACCGAGCATTTCATGGACCAGATCGAAGTCCAGGTCGAGCTGATCGACGCCTCGCGCCTTGAAAGCTACCGAGAACTGGAAGAACTGACCAAAGAAATCCGCCACAAAATCCGCACGGTCCTGCAGATCGACGTCCGGGTCAAACTCCTGAGTCCCCAGACCCTCGAGCGTACGGCTGGTAAAGCGAAGCGTGTCATCGACCTTAGAACCAAATCATTCTGAACAGGAAGGAACAATCACACCATGGACAAACCTGCCAATGCAGCCGGATTGGACCGGCAACTCTTGCTCGGCAACGAAGCGATCGCCCGTGGGGCTTTCGAAGCCGGCGTCAAGGTGATTTCTTCGTACCCGGGAACGCCAAGCACGGAGATTACGGTCAACGCCGCCAAATATCCACGCATTTACACCGAGTGGGCGACCAATGAAAAGGTCGGTCTGGAGGTCGCGTATGGCGCGAGCCTGGGCGGCGGAAGGGCGATGTCGTGCATGAAGCACGTCGGCCTCAACGTGGCGGCTGATCCACTCTTCACCGCTTCGTACACAGGTGTCAACGGTGGTCTGGTGGTCGTCGTGGCCGACGACCCAGGCATGCACAGCTCACAGAACGAGCAGGACAGCCGCCATTACGCCCGAGCGGCCAAGCTGATGATGTTCGAACCGGCTGACAGCCAGGAATGCCTCGACATGACCCGCCAGGCCTTTGCCTTGTCCGAGCAGTACGACACCCCGGTCATGCTCCGCCTGACCACCCGTATTTCCCATTCCCGGACCCAGGTCACTGTCGGCGAACCGCAGGAGCAGCCCAGACGCCCCTATGTCAAGGACATGATGAAATACGTCATGATGCCGGGCATGGCGATCAAACGCCATGTGGTGGTCGAAGGCCGCCAGAGTCAGATCAGCAACGATCTCGAGACTGGACTGGTGCCAGGGGCTTTCACGATCAGCCGGAAATCCGCCAAACTGGGCATCCTGACCAGCGGCATGGCCTACCAGTACGTCCGTGAAGCCTTGCCGGATGCTTCGGTTTTCAAACTGGGCCTGGTTTATCCGCTGCCGATTGAACAGATCCGCGCGTTTGCTGACTCCGTCGAGCGCTTTGTTGTCGTCGAGGAGCTCGATCCCTTTATCGAAACCGAGATCAAGGCTGCCGGGATTGCCTGCGAAGGCAAGTCGCTGTTCACTTTGCAGGGCGAATACAGCATTGCCCTCCTGAACAAAGTCTTCAACCCGGACACCACCCTCGATCCTGCGTATGACGCATCAGCTCTGACTCCAGCTCCCGGCCGTCCACCGGTGATGTGCGCCGGCTGTCCGCACAAGGGTCTGTTCATGGCGTTGAACCGGCTGAAGCTGACGGTTGCCGGAGACATTGGCTGCTATACCTTGGGGGCCCTGTCTCCGACCAATGCCATGGATGCCTGCCTGTGCATGGGCGCCTCGGTCGGCATGGCCCATGGCCTCGACCAGGTTACAGATCATGAAATGGCTAGGAAATCGGTTGCCGTCATCGGCGATTCGACCTTCCTGCACACCGGTGTCTCCAGCCTGATCAATAGTGTCTACAATGGCAGCACCAGTACCGTCATCATCCTCGACAACTCAATCACCGGCATGACCGGCCACCAGCAAAACGCCGCCAGCGGCCTCGATATCCACAACCAGCCTGCACCTGAGCTCGACCTTGAGCAGCTGTGCCGGGCCATCGGCGTGCGCTCGATCTATGAGGTTGATCCGGCTGACATCAAGGCCTGTGTCAAAGTCATCAAGCAATCTGTCGAAGAACCAAACGTCACGGTCATCATCGCCAAACGTCCCTGCGCCCTGATTCCGCCGGGCATTGGCAAAAAAGAAGAGGTCGTCAAACTCGATCGCGACAAATGTACCCGCTGCCAGGCCTGCATCAAGATCATGTGCCCTGCCCTGCTGGCCGGTCCGGACGGCTATCCGCAGATCGATCCGAACATCTGCAACGCCTGCCATCTCTGCACCCGAGTCTGCAATTTCGGCGCTTTGAAAGGAGGCAACGAAGCATGAGCCAGCCTTTATCCTTAAACATTGCCCTGGTCGGTGTCGGTGGCCAGGGAACCCTGGTTGCCGGCAAATTGCTCGGCACCGTTGCCAACCTCCTCGGTCTGGACGTTAAAGTCTCAGAAGTCCACGGCATGTCGCAGCGCGGCGGCAGCGTCATCACCTATGTCCGCATGGCCGAGACGGTGGCCTCACCGATCATTGAACCGGCCCAGGCCGACTTCATCCTGTCCTTCGAAGAGCTGGAAGCCCTGCGCTGGGCCTATCTGCTCAAGTCAGGTGGTGCCATGCTGGTCAACAATTTGCAGATCCCACCAGCCACTGTGTCCACTGGCGTGGCCAAGTATCCGCAGGACATTGTCAGTGAACTCGACCAGAAAGCCCTGGGCCAAAGCAAAGTCTTTTCCTTCGATGCCCAGAAGCTGGCCGACGAAGCAGGCAGCTACCGGGCGACCAATGTCGTCATGCTCGGTGCCATGTCACGCCTGACTGAGATTGATCCGGACATTTTTGCACAAGCGATCAATCTCGTTTTCCCGGAAAAACTTCGCGCCGTCAACCACAAGGCATTCCAGAGCGGATCTGATATAATCAAATACAAATGTGAGTTTTGATCCGTACCATCTCTGTACGGACTTCAAATGGGAGGAATCGCGATGCTCGTCACCCAGATTTCTGTCTTCCTCGAAAACAAATCCGGCCGTCTGGCAGAAGTGACCCGGACCCTGCGTGAAGCAGGTGTCGATATCCGGGCCCTCGTGATCGCCGACACAACCGAATACGGCATCTTGCGCATGATTGTCGACCAGCCTGCCAAGGCCCAGGAGGTTCTGACGAACCAGGGCTTCACGGTCAGCGCCACGCATGTGATCGCGATCGCCATCCCCAATCTGCCGGGCCAGCTCGATGTCGCGCTTGAGATTCTCAGTGAAGGTTCGATTTCAGTCGACTATCTCTATGCCTACATCGGACGGGTTACGGATGATGCTGTCGTCATCATCCGGGTCCAGAATCCGCAACTGGCGCTCGAGAAACTGGAAAAATCCGCTATCCGTGTCCTTTCGACCAAGGAGGTCTACGGCATTTGATCATCCAGGCCTTTGCCCCTTTCGGGATCACGCCGGAGACCGTTTTGCACTCCGAAGCGATCATCCAGGATCTTGCCCCTGTTTTTTCCCGCATTGACCAGACCCGCAGCATCAACCAGCTGCGGGTCTTGCATGCGTTTCATGAAGCCCGCCTGGCCGAGAGCAGCCTGGGCGGGACAACCGGTTACGGTTATGACGATTCCGGCCGGGACCAGATTGAAAAAGCGTATGCGCGCGTTTTCGGCGCTGAAAAGGCGCTCGTCCGGATCCAGATCAGCGCCGGGACCCAAGCTCTCGCCATCTGCCTCTATGGCCTCCTGCGACCCGGCGACACCTTGTTGTCCGTCACCGGCCGCCCTTATGACACGCTGCAATCAACCATCGGTATGACCGATGACGGATCACCGGCTGCAGAAGGATCCCTGGCTGACCTCGGTGTCCATTATCAAGAACTCGACCTCCTGCCGGATGGCAATCCCGACTTGGCTGGCATTGCCCAGGCTCTGGATGACCGGACAAAGGTCGTTTTTATCCAGAAATCCCGCGGCTACACCACCCGCCGCTCGCTCCTGGTCGAGGATATCGAGCAAATTGTCCAGACCGTGCGCCAGCACCAGCCTCAGGCGATTGTGCTGGTCGACAACTGCTACGGCGAATTTGTCGAAGAACGCGAGCCTTGCATGGTTGGGGCAGACCTGGTGGCGGGATCCCTGATCAAAAATCCCGGCGGCGGTCTCTGCCCTTCCGGTGGATACGTCGCCGGTCGCGCCGATCTCGTGGAAAAAGTTGCCTCGCGCCTGACTGCACCTGGCCTGGGTAGCCACGTCGGCCCGACGCTTGGCTTTTCCCGCCTGATCGCCCAGGGTTTTTACCTGGCGCCGCAGATTGTCGCCGAAAGCCTCAAAGGAGCTGCATTTGCTGCCGCGCTTTTCGGCGGTGCCGGCTATAAAACCTACCCTGCGGCTGATGCCAACCGGGGTGATCTGGTCCAGACGCTGGAATTCGGCGATCCGGACCGTCTGGTCTCTTTTTGCCAGGCGATCCAGGCTGCCTCGCCGGTCGACAGCTTCGTCCGGCCGGAGCCCTGGGCCATGCCCGGTTATGACAGCCCGGTCATCATGGCTGCTGGCGCCTTCGTCCAAGGCTCGTCGATCGAGCTGTCGGCGGATGGCCCCTTGAAGCCGCCTTTTCCTGCCTACCTCCAGGGTGGGCTCAACTTTGAAACAGTCCGCCTGGCCTGCCTGCTCGCCTACGAGCGCATGACGGGCAAGGGCCAGCCAGGCCGTGGCCAGCCGGGAGACTAGCCTGTGAATCCGCCTTCCCGCAGCTCCAATCGCCCCTCTGAACGTCGCCCCGAGCGTCAGGTCGACCATCGTGACGGTCGCCGGCCTGGCAATCGTACCAATCGCCGGCCGATAGACCCTGTCGAGCGCCTGATGCGGATCGAACGGCGCAAGGCACGTTCGCGCGCCATTTTCCTGTCGGTATTGGTTTTATTTATCATGCTGGTCATGGCGGTCCTGATTCTGGTTGTCATGCGCAAAACCAAGCCTAATCCACAATTCCTGTTTATCCAGAAAGGTAAACTGACTCATTTTGCCCAGGGCAATGCCCTGATTTTGCGCGATGACAGTGTGGCTGAAGCTCCTGCGAGCGGCCAGGTCAAACCACTCGTGACCGAAGGCATGCGGGTTTCGCGCGGACAAAAGCTGGCCCTGGTTATCCCGAC
Organism: Mageeibacillus sp. UBA5734; assembly: GCA_002419365.1. Taxonomy (GTDB): domain Bacteria; phylum Bacillota; class Clostridia; order Saccharofermentanales; family UBA5734; genus UBA5734. The sequence continues at coordinate 29,560 of DIGA01000039.1, forward strand.
CGGCCTGGAACGCCAGCTCGATGAGCTGGACAAATGCGAACAAGATATCGTGGACTTGCAGCTGGAACTGATGAACCAGGGCAAAGGCTCCGGAGCCCGGGCCATCTACAACGAAAGCGCAGTGGCCTTGTCGTCAATCGTCAACCTGGTCCGGGGTGATGTCATGAACCAGACCTTGCGCAATTTGCCAGCCTACCAGGCCGCAATGACCGTGATCATGGAACAGCGCAGTGGCAAACTGGCTGCTGTTGATTTCCACGATGCCCGGCTCGACCAGCTCCTGCTGCAAAAACAGAGCCTGGAGCAAAGCCTGGGGCTTTCATCGGGCACATTGGTCAGCAGCCAGCCGGGTATTGTCTCATTCCATCTCGATGGGCTTGAGGACACACTGGGATCGGCAGTTGTTGAGACTCTGACCTACCAGGACTATCGCGCCGCCCTCGAGCAGGCCCAGACGTTCCAGACTGCAGCCCGTGAAGTCGGGTCCGGTGAGCCTGTTTTGCGCGTGACGTCCAGTCTGGAACACTTCCTGGCCTTTTACCTGGATGGGGTCCAGCCTGCGGATCTGCCGGAAGATCGCCGCTATTCAGTCGCGGTTCCTTCCGAGGGCATCGAAATTACAAATTGCCGCCTGGTCCGGGTTGAACCCCAAGACCAGGGCAGCTTTGCGATATTCCGTTCCGACCGCAGAGTGGAGTGGTTTTCTGACCGGCGCAGTTTTAATGCGGAGCTGGCTGTTTCCGAGACGGAAGGCATGCGGATTCCGCGCGTCTCCCTGATTGATTTCGAGCCATCGGGCCGGACTGCCAGTATCCTGATGGTCACAGGTGGCTACACTCGCCTGGTCCCTGTTGAGATCGTCGATTATGACCGTGAATACGCCATCATCGATGCCAGTCCCGAGTCTGGGGAAGAGGATCTCAAACCCAGCCTGTCTTCGGTCATCGTCGCCAATCCAGAATCAATCGGCGAAGGGGAGTTCATTGGTGGATAGAGAATACATCGCCCAATTGACAGGTCTATCTGTCATTGAAATCGAAGCATTGGCCAGCCGTCTGGTCAACGTACAGCAGTCAGTCTCGCAGGCCGCGTTGGCTGCCGGTCGCAATCCGGCTGAAATCACCCTGATCGGCGTCTCCAAATTCCTGCCTGCGTCCATGGCCGCCGCTGCTGTGTACCTGGGCCTTCACGATCTTGGTGAGAACCGGGTCCAGGAAATGCTGGCCAAGCAGGACGATTTGTCCGCACAGGACCTGCATCCGGCCTGGCACCTGATCGGCACGCTGCAAAAAAATAAAGTCAAATACCTCTTGGGCCGTACGGCTTTGATCCACTCGGTCGATTCGGCCGAGTTGCTGGAAGAAATTGCCAGCCGCAGCACCAAGGCCGGTTTCGTGACTGATGTGCTGCTGCAAGTCAACACTGCCCACGAAGCCACCAAACATGGCTTTGATCCTGATGAATTGCTGGCCTCTGCAGGCCGTTTTTCCAGCCAGACCGGCGTCCGGATCCGCGGCCTGATGACCATGGCCCCATTATTTGAAGATCCGGAAATGTCCCGGCCTGTCTTTGCCCAGACCCAGGCGCTCTTTGCTATGCTGGCGGCAGGGCCCCTCGGCTCTGAAACGTTCAACATCCTTTCGATGGGCATGAGCCAGGACTACTCGCAAGCCATTGCCTGTGGCGCCACCCATGTCCGCATCGGCACGGCGATTTTCGGTCCCCGGCCTCCTCTGGAATCAATCAGGCCCGATCCTGGTCCGCTCTGACTCGTTTTGTCGCGCGATTGTAACACTATTCGATATTGACCAGTCTGTGTTGCGGCCAGATTACATCGCACTTACACTTCGCCGGGCTTTCTTGCGGCGTGCCAGCGGTCTTCCTATAATGGAAAACAGACCGGACCCATCGATGGAGAAAGGGTTGCCGGTTGAGACGGAGGTAGACCATGGCCGATCTATTTAACAGACTGTTCAGCCGCCTGGGCAGCTACAACGACGATTTCGATTACGAAGAAGAATCCGAGCAGGACACCTATATCGAGAACAAAGCTGAACCGGTTGAGGATTACAAACCTGCACCAACCCGTCGTCAGGCCAGCAATAAAGTGGTCGACATCAAGCCCCACCCGGCCAATCAGTCGGTGGTCATCATGCAGCCATCGGATATTGAAGCCGCCCAGCAAGCCTGCGACCACATCCGCGCCGGCAAAACCGTCATCTGCAACATCGAAAAAGTCGATCCCCGGGTCGCCCAGCGCGTCATCGATTTCATCACTGGCTCCGCTTATGCCCTCGACGGCAAAGTCATGCCCGTCTCAAGCGTCATCTTTGTTGTCGCTCCGCGCAACACCGCCCTGGTCGAAGGCAACCTGACCGGCCAGCACATGGACTACCTCAAGCAAGCCTACGCCGCACGCTGATTGCCTGAGAAACACCGCCGATCGTCAGGTATCGTCCGGGTTAGATCCGGATCAGACCGAGGATGAACATCGTTACATCACCCATCAAACTTCGAAAACCATCTTCGCGCAGAAAAAACTGCTTGGAGATGGTTTTTTCATGGGCCGTGGCACTTGCCCCGCGCCCCGTCCGGCTGGTAGCTTTTTGTTTCGCCACGGTGAACTGTGAACTTTTTCACACATGCCTTTTGGCAAAGCATGCTATAATAACTTCGTTTGAAAAGGGGTGAATTGCTTGAAAGTACTTTCTATTGCTGTCCCTTCCTATAATTCACAGGATTACCTGGCGACCTGTCTGGACTCGCTGGTCACAGGAGGGCCGGATGTCGAGGTGATCGTTGTCGACGATGGTTCCACGGACCGGACTGCGGAGATCGCGCGAGACTACATCGAGCGCTATCCGGATATCGTACGTCTGGAGCAGAAGCCTAATGGTGGCCATGGATCGGCGGTCAACAAGGGGCTTGAAGTCGCGACTGGACGCTATTTCAAAGTGGTCGACAGCGATGACTGGTTTGACCAGGCGGCTTATGCCAAGGTGATGGAGCTGCTGCGGGCCCAGCCGGATGATGACACGGCGCTCGACTTGGTCATTGCCAATTACGTCTACGAGTACAAATACAACAACACGACCAACATCATCTCTTACCGCAATGTCTTCCCGGTCAACCGCCGTTTCACCTGGGATGACATGCGCTTTTTCCGGGTCAGCCAGTTCCTCCTCATGCACAGCATGATCTACCGCACTGACCGCCTGCGCCTGTGCGGGCTGAAGCTGCCGGAGCATACGTTTTATGTGGACAATATTGTCGCTTACCAGCCGTTGCCGCTCGTGCGCAGTGTACATTACCTGGATGTGGACCTGTACCGCTATTTCATCGGTCGTCCCGACCAGTCGGTCAACATGAACAACATGATCAAGCGGATCGACCAGCAGCTCAGGGTCACCCGGATCATGCTCTACATGTACCACTTGCGCCGGGACATTGCCAACCGCCATTTGCGCCGCTACATGTACCGCTACCTGTCGATGATGGTCTCGATTGCCGTCATTCACCTGATTCTGTCCAATACCGAGGAGAATCTGAAAAAAATCGACCAGCTCTGGAAGGACATCAAGGATTATGACTACCGGACTTACACGGTTTTGCGCACCAGCCTCCTCAATGCGGCCCTGGCCTTGCCGGGGCGCGGCGGTCGCTACATCACCCGCAAGTCCTATATGGTGGCCCGGAAAATCTACAAGTTCAATTGAATCGAATGGCCACACAGCACTCATCCGATGGAGGATCCATGCCGAACCAGCTGACGAAAAATCGTGTCTTCGAACTCGATGCCCTGCGCGGGCTTGCCTTGTTTATGATGTTCCTGCATCATTTCATTTTTGACCTGCGCTATCTGTTTGGCCTGGATGTGTTTGCCTGGCAGGAATCCTGGTGGTTCGTCAACCTGTTGCGGCCACTTTTCCTCAATGTCTTCCTCATGGTTTCCGGAATCTCGAGCAGTTTTTCCCGCAGCAATATCCGCCGCGGCCTGCGCCTGCTGGGCGTGGCTGTCGGGATCACGATCATCAGCATGACCTTGTCCCGCCTGTCAGGCAGCGATTTCTATGTGTTTTTCAATGTCCTCCACCTGCTGGCCCTGGGCACCTTGATCTATGCCGGACTGGACAGCCCGAGGCTGCAGTTGAAAGAGCCGGTCCTCCAGGCCATCTTGCTGTTTGCGAGCATCGTCATCATCTATCTGGGCGGTCTGATGACTGATTTGAACCAGATGATGGAGGGCACGTACCTGACCTTGCCACTGGGGATCCTGCCGGACTCTAGGCCAGGCATGGCCGATTACCTGCCCCTGCTGCCGTGGCTGGGTTTTTTCCTGGCCGGGACCTTGATCGGCCGGATCGTCTACCCGGCGCGCACAACAGCCTTTCCAAAGGCTCCGGGACCGCTGCTCCAGGCCACCCGGCCATTTGAATTTCTCGGGCGGAATTCACTTGTCTTTTACGCCTTGCACCAGCCGGTCCTGATCGGATTGTTGTCTGTTCTGCGCGCCCTGGGCTGGATCTGAACAATCAGCTGTTTTGGTGCAGAACACTCCTGATTGCCTGGAGACCTGGCACCATAAGAAAGGAAACAACTCATGTCTACACCCCGATTCCAGGCTGTCCTGTTTGATTTGGATGGTACTTTGCTCGACACGCTCACTGACCTCGCCGCGGCCTGCAATGCGGCCTTGCACCAGCATGGCTGTGCCCGCCTCAGTGAGCAGGAAATCAAAACCTATATCGGATATGGTGCCCGTCAACTGATTGAATCGACCGTCCGGGTCAGCCGCCCGACCTGGCCGGATGAGAAGATCGATCCGGTCTACCGGACCTACCGCGAGATTTATCGCCGGGACTGGCATATCCAGACAACGCTCTACCCGGGGATTGCCGAGCTGGTCTCCGATTTGAAGGCAGCCGGCGTCAAGCTGGCTGTGCTGTCCAATAAACCACACGATAGTACACTGGAAGTGATCAACTACTATTTTCCGGAAGGGACATTTGACCTCTGCTATGGTCAGCTTGACCCTTTCCCGACGAAACCGGATCCGGCTCTGGCCTTGCACATCGCCCAAAAACTCGGTGTGACACCGGAACGGGTGGCGTTGATCGGTGATTCCGGTTCCGACATGCTGACCGCAGTCCGGGCCAGGATGGCGGGGATAGGGGTCCTCTGGGGCTTTCGAGATGCGGAAGATCTTCAGGACGGTGGTGCCACCTTCCTGGCTCAGGATGTGGCTGAACTGAGGCGTTTGCTGCTCGACTGATTGTGCCGTGTCGGAACAAAAAAGAAGGTGGAAGGATGAAACAGCCTGCCGAATTCTCTGATGCAGTTGGTACCGGCAAGATGATGCAACGGATCCGGTCCAGGCGCGACTGGGCTCGCCATACACGTCTGCTCTGGCTGATTTTGCTGCCGATTCCTTTTTTACTCCGCAGCTTGCTGACTGATGCCCCCGAATGGGTGGAGCAAGTCTACATCCAGCGTTTTTTCCCTGTCTGGTCGCAGCCATTCCGGATTTTTTCCAATTCAATCCCATTTTCCGTGACCGAACTGGCCGTGATTCTCCTGCCTGTCAGCCTGATCATCTGGCTCGCAGCTGCCAGACGTGCTGTTCGCAAACATCAGGGTCATCCTTTTTTTCGCCGCTCGCTGGGTGTTCTCGGTTGGATCGCAGCAATCGCTGCCTGGCAATTCATGCTGTTGCATGGCATCGCCTACACGCGCGAGCCGGTTTCGCGCAGTTTCAACTTGCCTACTCGCGCGCGGGCAGCTGAAGAAGTGGCCCAGACGCTGGCCTGGACAGCCCGGCAGGCTGAAAGCGCGCGCGCGGCTTGCCTGGAGGATGAAGCGGGGGTGTTTACTCTGCAAAAATCCTTGCGCGACACCCTTGATGCTGCCGGTGCCGGTTATCTCGCGGCTGGACAGGATTGGCCCTTGCTCCAAATTGCGCCACCCGCCCGGCCTAAGCCGGTCCTGCTGTCCCATTACTGGTCCTACACCGGGATTACTGGCCTGTACAATCCTTTATGGGTGGAGGCCAATGTCAACATCGACCAGCCTGCCTATCTGCTGCCAGCAGCGGCCAGCCATGAAATCGCCCATACACTGGGATTTGCCCGCGAAGACGAGGCTGGATTTGTCAGTTTTCTGACCGGGATTACCCACCCGGATCCCGACTTCCGCTACAGCAGTTATGCCGATGCCACGATCCGCCTGTTAAACTGCCTGGCGGCAGTGGACCTCGATCTCTATCGCGCAACAGTTCCACTGGTCAGTGACGGGGTGTGGCGGGACATCGCGGCGGCCAATGATTATTGGCAGCAATTCGAAGGCCCCGTCCAGGAAACGTCCAGCACCATCAACGATGCCTATCTCAAAGCCAACTTGCAGACGGATGGTGTTCACAGTTACGGCAGGATGGTCGATCTTCTGCTAGCTTGGTATGAGAAGAACCAGACGCAAAAAACCCTGCCGGAGGCTTTACCCACACCATGATCATCCAGATGACCGGTCATACCTACGATTTCGCCCTGTCTGACGTATTGCGCCTTTTTTTTGGCCGCGTCGAGCGGCCCCGGCCAGACCTACTGTCAGCAGGTGGAGAAGCCTGGTATCTGGAAAGCCTCGTCCATACCGGACCAGACAGCCAACCCAGTGCATCTCCGGTTGAGATCGGCTCAGCAGAAGTGCGGACCAGTTTATGGCTGACCGAAGCTGACCAGGCGGCAAACCAGCCGCCTTTCCTGATCTATGAGGATTTCGTGCCGTTGGATTCTGTGCGCCGCGAGTTGAAGCGCCAGCTGTATGTCCTGCTGGAGCGGATCACAGATGTCCATTTCCCCTGGGGCTCTCTCACCGGGGTCCGCCCAACCCAACTGGTGGAACAGATTCTGGCGGATGACTCAGCACCGGACAAAGCCCAGACTGAGCTGGTGGAAGTCTGGCGCGTATCTCCATCCAAGGCTGATTTGGCCGTCCGGACTTTTTTGTCTGAGCAGCGGGTGCTCTCACAGCTTCCGACGGATGTGCCCCTGATCTATGCTGGTATTCCTTTTTGCCCCAGCCGTTGTGCTTACTGCAGTTTCATCTCCCAGGATGCCCATCGCAGGAAGGACCAGCTCGAGCCCTATGTCGATGCGCTGCTCGAGGAAGCCCGGCAGACTTTTGCCGTCTTGCCGGCGAAAGCTTCTGCCTTCTACCTCGGCGGCGGCACGCCGACCAGCCTGCCGGAGCCACTCCTGGAGCGCCTGCTCACCGGTCTGCAGTCTACTTTGCCGCTCACCAGGCAGGCAGAAATCACGGTGGAAGCGGGTCGCCCGGATACCTTGACCGCAGGCAATCTGCGCTTGCTGCGTGAATTCGGGGCGACCCGCATTTGCATCAATCCCCAGACTTTCCACGAGAAAACCCTGCAGCGGATCGGCCGCCATCATTCGGTGGAGCAGATCCATACGGCCATGGCCATGGCCCGGGCGGCTGGTTTTGACCATATCAACATGGACCTGATCGCTGGCCTGCCAGGTGAATCGCCGGAAGATTTTGCCGACTCTTTGGAACAATTGCTGGTGCTGGAGCCGGAAAGCGTCACAATCCACACCCTGGCGATCAAGCGCAGCTCCCGCCTGGCCCTGGAACTGGAATTGGATTCATCAGGGCAGAGCAATCTTGCCATCAACCGGCCCAATCCAGCCCTGATGGACATGGTCGCGCGAGCCCAGGACCGTCTGGTGGAGACCGGACGCCATCCCTACTACCTGTACCGGCAGAAAGATGTCGCTGGTGGGCTGGAGAATGTCGGTTTTGCCCTGCCTGGTCATGAATGCCTCTACAATGTCGGCATGATGAGTGATCGGCTGGCCGTGATTGGCCTGGGCAGCGGTGCGATCTCCAAACGCGTCGATGGGCGCAAGGTCAGTCGGGTACCCAATGACAAGGACATCGCCCACTACATTCAGCGGCTCGATGACCTGATTGCACGAAAACTCAAGCTTTTTGCCATTTGACAAGCCTTCCCTGTCGTGGCTATAATTTTTTAAGCTTTACACATGTCCAACAGCGATGACCGGAACAGTAGGACCGACACACTGGACACCAGCGAGTGCGGAGAGGGTGCGAGCCGCATAGCCCAGACCGGTACGAAGATCATCCGTGAGCTGCCCCACCCAACCTCTGGCTGCACAGGCCCGGGCAGTAGGGCGGGCCGTACAGCCTGGCACAACTGCCGGCGCCCGACGTTACCGGGGAACGAGATCATGGCTTTTGGCCATGGAACCGGGTGGTACCGCGCTTAGAGACCCTGGCGCCCCGTTTTGGCTTTCAGCTGACGGGGCGTTTTTTGATTTGAGGAGGAACTATGTACAAGAAAGTACCGACGAACATGAGTTTTGTCGAACGTGAAAAGGAAGTCCTGCAATTCTGGCAGGACAACACGATCTTCAAGCGGTCGATTGAATTGCGCGCAGATGGTCCCGAGTTCACCTTTTTCGATGGCCCGCCGACGGCCAATGGCAAGCCGCACATCGGCCATATCCTGACCCGCGTCATCAAGGACATCATCCCACGCTACAAGACCATGAAGGGCTACCATGTCCAGCGCAAGGCAGGCTGGGACACGCATGGTCTGCCGGTCGAGCTTGAGGTTGAAAAAGCCTTGGGTATCGATGGCAAGCCGCAGAT
>DIGA01000123.1 GCA_002419365.1 Mageeibacillus sp. UBA5734
AGAAGATCAGATAACTCTGGAATACTCATTTCATTAGTATATCCAGATATTGTCCTGTATTTTACATTTAACTTCTCTTTTCCGGAAGATATCTTTGAATGATGTTTTTCAGCCATCTGATCCAAACGCTGGATGTAGATCATACGTTGGTGAATGATCCTGGCTGCATAGGGAACCATGGTCAGGTCCCAGGCCTCCAGTTGTTCCGTTTCGCCCCAAGATCCTGTTGCCGGTCTGGATTCGCGCAGGTCTTTGAGGATCTTATTACGTTGCTGGAGCAGGCGGCTATACCGCTGCAAATCCTGGAAATAAGTCGGTCGGACCTGGGAAATCAAGAGGTCGAGAAAACGGCGCCGGGTGGCAGGGCCCTCTTTGATGAGCATCAAATCCTCAGGAGCAAAAATTACGGCATGAAACAATCCCATCATGTCACTGATGCGTTCAAGCAGGACACCATTCTGGTAGATCTGGCGAATTGATTTTTGCCTCTGCGGATGGCCTGGGACAGGATCAAAGTAGCGGATTTCCAGAGAGTCCTGATGTCCGGACTGGGTCTTGAAATCGACTTTGACTGCATAGTGGTCACCATCCTGGTGAATCAAATCAGAATCCCGGCTGGTCCGGTGGGATCTGGCGCAGGCACAAAGATAAACCGCCTCCAGGATATTGGTTTTTCCCTGGGCATTGGCCCCGAAAAAAACATTGATATCTGGATGGACGGCTATCTGTTGTGAACGATAGTTGCGAAAATCAGTCAGTTCAATCGCAGTGACGTACATTCAAATCGTTCTTTCGCCAAGATCGATGTCCTCAGCGGCGCAGGGGCAGGACAAGATAGGCAAATTCCTGGCTGTCGACCGGACGCAAGACACAAGGACCCATGCTGCCATTGAAAATGATGCTGATTTCATCCTCGTCAATTGCTTTCAGGGCATCGAGGAAATACTTGGGATTGAAATCAATGTCAATCTTGCTGCCGGTCATGGCCACGGAGATCTCTTCACGCAACGAACCGACATCTGTATTGGCACTGACCACCAAGGTTTCATCATCAGTCATCGACAGGCGGACGGGAAAACGGCGATCATCACTGGTGATAACCAGGACTGCTCGTTCAATAGCAGAGAGAATCACCTTGGGATCAACCGTCAAGGTTGTCTCCGCTGTCTGTGGAATGATTCCGCGGTAATTCATGTATTCACCCTGGATCAAGCGTGAGACAAGCTTGACTGAACCAATATCGAATTTGATATGGTTCTGGGATGGATAAATATCGACCATCGCTTCCCCAGTCGAGCTCAAGATCCGGCCTACTTCCCCCAAAGCCTTGCCAGGCACAATAAATTTCATTGCCGGCAGATCGCTGCCGAGTTCGTTGCGACGCAGAGCCAGCCGGAAACCGTCGATCGCCACCATCTCCAGAGCCGCGCCATCACAGACCAGATAGCAGCCATTCAAGACCGGACGGCTTTCGTCGGTGCTGACAGCAAAAATGGTCTGGCGGATCATCTCCTTCAAGACGCTCTGGCGGACATGAAGCTGCTGGTCGTCGGAAACTTCTGGAATTTTCGGGAAATCTTCTGCGCGCAAGCCCTTGATCGTGAAATGGGTGCTGGCACTCTCAATCTGGATCTGCAGGTTTTCATTGGTTTCGATCGATACAACATCATCCGGCAGCTTTCGGATGATGTCACCAAAAATACGGGCATTGATGACGATGCCGCCCTTGACAGGTACATCTGCTTCAACCAGGCATTCAATACTGGTTTCCATATCGTAGCCGGTCAATTTGACGCCCTGGCCAGCTTCGACCAGGATGCCGTCCAGGATCGGCAAAGGTGAACGAACGCCGACTGATTTTTGAACAATACTGATTGCTTCCATCAGGCGGTCACGGGAGCAGATGAACTTCATGGGGTACCTCCGGCTGTTGAACTCTAATGAGATATATTTTATCACTTTTCTTCTTATGGGGCTGTGAATATGTGTAAAACGGTCAGAAGCTTAGAGCCTGTAGATTTTGCCCTGTTAGGAACCGTGTGGAGGGAAAAGCCCCGGAGACGGCTGCCGATGTGGATAAGTTTTCGGAAAAGTTTGTCCACAGGACTTTCAACAGAGGTTTTTCCACATGTTAATAAACAATTTGTGGAAAACTCTGGTTTTTCACTCAACAGGCATGGTCCATCTACCCAGTTATCCGCTTCTTGAGATCGTCGATCTGGCGCACCAGGTCAGGCTTGATTGCGAGGTCTTCGCTGATCTTGCTGCAGGCATACATGACGGTGGTATGGTCGCGATTGCCAAACTCGGTGCCGATCTGGGGCAGGGTCATATTCAAAAGGCTGCGGCAGAGAAACATGGCGATCTGGCGGGGCAAAGCCACTTCTTTGCTGCGGCGGTTGGACTTGAAATCATCGACAGTGACGTTGTAGGCATTGCCAACCACCTCCATGATCAGGGAAGCGCTCAGTTTCCGCGCGGCCGAAGGCTGGATGATGTCTTTCAAAGCTTCGCGTGCAACATCCTGGGTGATCGGACCGGCCAGCATGGAGTAATACAGGACGGTCTTGAAAGCACCTTCCAGTTCACGGATATTGGAAGCCACATTCGATGCGATGTATTCGTAGACGTCATCCGGTACCGAGACGTTGTTCTGCTGGGCGTGGCGGCGCAGGATCGCCAGGCGAGTTTCGTAGTCCGGGGGCTGGATATCGACGATCAGGCCGCTGGAGAAGCGGGTGCGCAGACGTTCCTCGAGTGAAGCCAGGCTTTGCGGCGGTTTGTCGCAGGTCAGGACGATGTTTTTACCCGTCTCGTACAGGGCATTGAACGTGTGGAAAAACTCGATCTGCATCTGCTCCTTGCCTTCGATGAACTGGATGTCATCGATCAGGAGCATATCGGTGTTGCGGTATTTGCTGCGGAAATCGTCATACTTATTCTCCTTGATGGTATAGATGAACTCGTTGACGAATTGCTCACACTGGACATATAGGATTTTCTTGGCCGGGTAATTTTCACAGATGAAATTGCTGATGGCGTGCATGAGATGTGTTTTGCCCAGACCGGATCCACCATAAAGGAACAGCGGATTGAAATTGCGACCCCCCTGCTTTTCAGCCACGGCAACACAGGCAGCATGGGCGAACCGGTTGCCACTGCCAACGACAAAGGTCTCAAATGTATATTGCGGATTGAGCCGGCTCAGGGATGCCTGGCCGAATGATTCATCCGATGTAGTCGGGGATGGCGGCCTTTTTTCTGTCCGGACCGTGTGGGACAGGGGCTCAGTCGGACCGACTTGGAACCGGACTTCATAATCTGCTGATCCGGCAGCCTTGATCGCGTTCTTGATCAGGCTGGCGTACTGGTCCACAAATGTCTTGTGGAAATCATTGGGAACGGACAAGATGAAAACACCCTGCTCCACACCGACCGGCTCCAGTGGCTTGATCCACGTGTTCAAGCTGATTTCCGAGACTTCACCATCGAGCAATGAGATGGCTTTATCCCATAACAGGTGCACATTGGGCTGTTTCATGACTTGTCTACCGTCCATCCTATCAAAAAGTATTCCCATCTTAGCACAAAATGAGGCCCCTTTAAACGTAAACCAGGATGGCATGGACCGGTCGGATGGTTATGCTATACTTGGTGCAAAAGGAGACTTCAAACCTATGGACTACTTGTTTTTCGGCATCAATTCCCTGGCGGCTGGACTTGCGGCCTTGCTCTTGTTCCAGCAGTTTCGCCCAAACCATCACGTGCCCCTGAAACTGGTCCATTATCTTGGCGTTTTCATCATCATGGTGGCTTATTTCAGTCTCGACCAGTTTGTGTTTTCACAGGTTCTCTGGGGTTATCTCCTGGCTAACAGTCTGCCGATCGTCTTGCTGGCAGGATCCCTTTTCACTGTGCTTAAACCACAGTCGACGACACGGACATGAAGGACGGTCCACTCTTTCAACCGGGACCCGGCCCAGCAGTCGACCATCCCATTGTCCTGTTTGACTTGGGCAATATCCTGGTCCATCTGCACAATGTCGACCGCTTCTGGCCGGGCCTGAATCCTGAACCGGGCACCCTGCCTTTTGCGGAACGGTGGGGGCAAAGCCAGGCTGTCCAGCGGCTGGAAACCGGTCAGATCTCCGATCTGGCTGAGTTTTATCACCAGGCCAGGGAAGAAATGGGGATCACGATTGACCTTGCATCCTTTCACGCCGAGTACATTAAAATCATCGGTGAGCCCTTTACCCTGACCCGGCCGATTCTAGAGACTCTCTACAGCCGTTTCAGCTTGCAGCTACTGTCAAACACCAGCGTCTACCACTGGGAGCATTGCGGCCAGACCCTGGGCCTGGGCCGGTTTTTTGACCAGGTCTTTGTGTCCTATGAACTGGGCTGCATGAAACCGGATCCGGAAGCCTTTCGCAGGACTTTGCAAGGTATCGGACAAGATCCGCAAACCATCTATTATTTCGACGATAGACCTGAGAATGTCGAATCAGCCGCGAAATTTGGCGTCAATGCTCATCTTTCCTGGGGTGGAGAACGTTTGCTGGGTCAATTGAAACAGTTGAGATTCATACAATAATCATAGATTTGCGTAATTATAAAGTCTAGGACTCTGGAACAGGTGCTTCAGAGATCCGGGAAAATCAAGGAGCTTTTTGCGGCATGGGAACCATCAGATATGCGATCATCGGCTGCGGGGTCGTGGCCAGAAAACATTTGAAAGGCGCCCGCTATCATCAAAACAAGCGACGGTCGCTGGAGGTTGTGGCGGCCGTTGATACTCGGCCAGGGGCAGCGGAGAAAATCCTCCAGGCAGCCGGATTCACGGCGAAAGAAATTGCCGGGATTGCGATCTATGAAGACTACCAGAAGATGCTTTCAGAGGTGCGGCCGGACCTGGTTGTGATTACCACACCAAGCGGCTCCCATGCAGCGATCAGTCTGGATGCCCTGGCAGCCGGGGCGCATGTCCTGATCGAAAAACCACTGACGTTGTCGCTCGAGCAAGCCGATGAAATCCTCGAGCTAGCGCGCAAGAACAACCGCAAAGTTGCCGTGGGCCATATCTACCGCTTCTTCCCTCTGGTTCAGGCGATCCGGGCCGATATCATGTCGGGCCATTTTGGCCGGGTGCTCTATGGCGATGTCAAAGTCCGCTGGGGCCATGGCCAGGAGTATTATGACCAGGCCGCCTGGCGCGGAACCTGGTCCCAGGATGGTGGCGCCCTGATGAACCAGAGTGTCCATGCCATGGACCTGATGACCTGGCTGCTGGGCCAGACGGTCGAATCGGTATCGGGCCAGATTTTCCGCAAAACACATCATATGGAGGCGGAGGATCTGGGTTTTGCCATCCTCACGCTGACCAACGATGTCCAGTGCCTGGTTGAAGGGACCACGATCACAGATCCAGAACGGCCGGAAGCGTCCTTTTTCATCCGCCTGAGCGAAGGAGAAATAAGGGCAGGCATTTTGTCCGGCAAACCCCACATCACCGTCTACGACAAAAACGGCAAGAATCTGGCCAGTACGTATACGCGCCGGATCTTCTGGCAGACTTTGCGCCGGTCTGGTCTTTCGGGTCTGAAACAACTGACAAACCCGCACAGTGGCTTGCTTGGTGATCTGATTGATGCCATTGTGGTGAGCCGGGAACCTCTGGCCAGTGGCCAGTCCGGACGGGATGCGGTCGCCCTGGTCCTGGCCATCTATCAGTCAGCATTGGAAAAAAGGATCATCCACCTGCCACTCAAGGCATTCGATTTGGCCAGGATGCAGCAGTTCTTTTCCTGAACAAGCCATGATCCATCAACCAGATGAGATTATCCCGGATCGAATCGGCAATAGGTCGCGGCTGAAAGCCCAGTTCGCGGCTGGCTTTGGCGTGGCTGATTCGGCTGTTGGATAAAAGGACAGCAATGCTGTAGGGCGTGACAATGGAATGGAAGTGGAACCAGTGGGCCAGCCTGGCCAGGATGGCGGCCCCCAGCTGGACGATCCGGACTGGAACGGTCAGGATCCGTGGCTGACGGGCACCGATGACCTGGCGTTCGATCCGGATAATTTCGCTGACTGTGATTTGGTGGCCGGACAAAATATATCCCTGTCCACTCTTGCCGCGTTCGGCCAGAGCGATCAGGCCATCGACCACATCTCTGACATCGACGAAATTGTAGGCACCCTGAAAAGAGAAAACCAGGCGCAGGGAGCGGATGGCATAGAAATAACGGAACATGCGGCCCATTTCCGACAGTTTGTAATCATCTGGACCAATCACACCACTGGGGAATGCAACGACAGCATCGAGTCCTTCCCGGGTTGCGGCCATGACCAGGGCAGTGGCTTCAGATTTGGAACGGGCATAGCCTTCCGGCAGTCCGGGAACCGGGAACTGTTCAACCTCAGAGATTTCACGACCGTCCGGCCAGTCTGGCAGGGCATGGACCGAGCTGACATAGACCAGGCGGACCGATGGCTCAGCCAGGCACGCTTCGATAACGTTGCGCGTACCACCCACGTTGATTTCGTAGATCCTGGACCCTGGATTCAGGGAGGTATCGATAACGCCGGCCAGATGGAAAACCAGACGGGTACCCTGAACGGCTGCCCGGACGTCGTCCTGTTTCCTGATGTCACCAAAATAAAGCTGCAGGGTAAGACGGTTAAAAGACTCCAGACTCTCTCTGGGCTGGAGAAAAACCCGAATGGTTTCACCGGGATAACGGCGGGAAAGAGCGTGTACCAGGACATTGCCGATATGCCCGGTAGCGCCGGTCACCAGAATCAAGGCCATCGCCTCCTGACTCGTCCAAGATCCGGAATACGCGCAAAGGATTGAAAAATGAATGGTCCAACTACTTTCATTTTAGCACAAAAGGTCTAGAATAGGCTTGCAACAACCTATGACCGGGGTATGGCATGACGGTCGGAAAGAATAGCCATGAGACACGAAACGCTTCCTCCCAATCCCAATGTGAAGATCGATTACAACCAGGCAGACCTGCACCGGATATATCTTGCCGGTGGCTGTTTCTGGGGAACAGAGGCCTATCTGCAGCGGTTACCCGGAGTCGCAGCCACGAGCGTCGGGTATGCAAATGGCCGGACCGAGAATCCCAGCTACCAGGATGTCTGCTATAACAATACGGGCCATGCTGAGACGGTAGAAGTCCAGTTTGATCCTGGAAAGATAGACCTTGCTACGGTTCTGGAATACTTCTTTAAAATCATCGATCCGACCCTTGTTAACCGGCAGGGCAATGATCGCGGGACCCAGTACCGCACCGGTATCTATTATGTGGATCCTGCAGACCTGACGGTGATCGAGGCGGTGGTTGCCCAGAAACAGCTGGCGTACAAATTGCCGATCGTGACGGAGATCCGTCCGCTCGAACAGTATTTCCTGGCCGAGGACTACCATCAGGACTATCTGGAGAAAAATCCTTGCGGTTATTGCCATGTCAGTTTTGCGACATTGCCTGGGGATACGTTGCCAATCTTGAATGCACGTTCACAATCTGGTGGTTTGGCCCATCCCGGTGAGGTCCCGATCGTCGATCCATCCCGCTACACCCGGCCTGAAGATGCTGCTTTGAAAAAAAGCCTGACACCTTTATCCTATGCCGTTGTGAGGGAGAATGCCACGGAGCATCCGTTCAGTGGTGCCTACTGGCGCGAGGAGCGCACCGGCCTGTATGTGGATGTGGTGACCGGCGAGCCTCTGTTCAGTTCCCGGGACAAATTTGATGCAGGCTGTGGCTGGCCCAGTTTCACGAAACCCGTCGATCGCCAGGTGATCGTGGAGAAACGAGACCGCAGTCATGGCATGGACCGGATCGAAGTCCGCAGCCGGTCCGGTGATTCGCATCTGGGCCATGTCTTCACGGATGGTCCAGCCAGTAAAGGCGGCCTGCGCTACTGCATCAACAGCGCGTCCCTGCGTTTCATTCCACTGGCTGATCTCGAGAAGGAAGGCTATGGCGACTGGCTGGCCTATTTCCGCCATCCGGAGGATCAGGCATGAAACCCGAGCTGCTTTACTATCTCAAAGGATACAACAAACGGTCCCTGAGCCGTGATGTGGTGGCCGGCATCCTCGTCGGTATCATCGCAATTCCTTTATCTGTCGCCTTGGCCATTGCCTCGGGGGCCTCACCCGAAGCTGGCTTGTACACGGCGATCCTGGCTGGCTTCACAGCTGCCTTGCTGGGCGGCAGCGCCGCTCAGGTTACTGGTCCAACCGGTGCTTTTGTCGTCATTGTCTATGGGATCATCGCGGATTATGGACTCGATGGCCTGATCACGGCCACACTCCTGGCTGGCATCATTTTGCTGGCGATGGGGCTATTGAAATTGGGCAGTGTCATCCGCTATGTCCCCTTTCCGATCACGGTCGGCTTCACCGCTGGTATTGCCGTGACAATTTTCACGGGCCAGCTCAATGATTTCTTTGGATTTGGCATCGAAAAAATGCCGGCGGAGTTTGTGGAGAAAGTCCTGACCTATGTGGAGCATCTCGACCAGTTCAGCTGGCCTAATTTCCTGATGGGGGCAAGCGCCTTGCTGATCATCCTGGTCTGGCCGAAGATCAACCGCCAGATTCCCGGGTCCCTGGTGGCCATCCTGGTTACGACGCTGGTCGTCCAATTCAGTGATCTCGAGGTCGTCACCATCGGCAGCCGCTATGCCTCGCTGTCCGGAGGATTTCCGCCACTCAAATTCCCGAACATCACGCTGGACACCTTGCGCCAGCTGATCCAGCCGGCGATCACCATCGCTATCCTCGGAGGTGTCGAGTCATTGCTTTCTGCCGTCGTGGCTGATGGCATGGCGAACACCCGGCATGATTCCTCCCAGGAACTGGTCGGCCAGGGCGCGGCCAATATCGTCTCGGCTCTGTTTGGCGGTTTGCCGGCAACGGGTGCAATCGCACGGACAGCAGCCAATATCCGCAGCGGGGCGGTCAGTCCTGTTTCAGCGATTGTCCATTCCATCACGGTCCTGCTGGTGACGGTTCTGTTCCTGCCTTATGCCAAATTGATCCCGATGGCCACTTTGGCAGCGATCCTGATCAATGTCAGCAGGAACATGATAGAAGTCAAAGAGATCAAGAAGCTGCTCAAGGCTCCCAAGACAGACCGGATGCTTTTAATTTCGACATTTGCCCTGACTGTGGTGTTCGATCTGGTCGTGGCGATCGAAGTCGGCATTGTACTGGCAGCGATTTTCTTCATGAAACGCATGGCTGATGTCACGACGATCAAGGAGCGGTCGGTCACAGGCATGACAGCCCTGGACAGTGTGGCAGTCTACCGCTTGAATGGTCCCTTCTTCTTTGCTGCCGCTGAAAGCCTGATCCAGAGCATCGACCATGAGGTGGTCGACAAAGAAGCGATCATCCTTGAGATGCAGCGGGTTCCAGCGATTGATGCCACGGCTGTCAATGTCCTGGAAAAATTGCTGCACAAGTGTCGTGAGCACGGCACCCGGCTTTTCTTTGTCCATCTCCAGCCCCAGCCGGCAGCGGTCTTGCGCCAGTCCGGATTTGAGGAAGAGCTCGGACACCCGTATTTCGTTGCCGAATTAACAGATGCCCTGGCTGCCTGCGATGACCTGATCGACTGACACGGATTCTGACCACTTTTCGGGTGGGTTTTGTGTCATTTCCTTTTAATTGAACCAATCAAACCGAAGTGCCCGGGCTCATTTTGCCAGTCCGGGCACTCTTTTTGACATCTCTCTAAAATCTGCTTGCCATACTTACCCAGTGGTGATAGAATTGAACCACACAATTGCCCAATAAGTACTCATAAATTACTCATTGGCAATCTGACCGGGCCCTGCACCGGCATCAAAGCCGCGCAGAGGCCTGAAGTTTTGTCCTGATTTCTGGCAAACCAAGCGGGGATTCACGCATTTTGGAGGTAAACATGGGTACAATTCGATTGACAATGACTCAGGCACTGCTCAAGTTCATGGACAACCAGTACGTCAGTTTTGACGGCAAGGAAGAGAAGTTTGTCGAGGGTGTCTTCGGTATCTTCGGCCATGGCTGCGTCGTCGGTATCGGCCAGGCCCTCGAACAGGGTGACCACAGCCTGACTTTCTACCAGGGCAAGAACGAACAGGGCATGGCCCATTCTGCCATTGGCTATGCCAAGGAGCACAACCGCCGCAAGATTATTCCCGTGACCACATCGGTCGGCCCCGGTGCCCTGAACCTTGTTCCTGCAGCTGGCACAGCCACAGCCAACCGAATCCCCCTGCTGCTCCTGCCTGGTGACACCTTTGCCACCCGCCAGCCGGATCCGGTTCTGCAGCAACTCGAATTCCCGAATTCCATGGCCATCACAGCCAACGACGCATTCAAGGCCGTCTGCAAGTACTGGGACCGTGTCCAGCGCCCAGAGCAGCTGATGTCTGCCTGCATCAATGCCTTCCGGGTCCTGACCGACTGGGCTGACACCGGCGCTGTCTGCATTGCGATGCCGCAGGACGTCGAAGGTGAAGCTTACGACTACCCGGATTATTTCTTCCAGAAGCGCGTCTGGTACATGGATCGCCGCCCGATCACCCAGACAGCGCTCGACCGTGCGGTCGCAGCGATCAAGCAGGCCAAGCGCCCGCTCCTGATCTGTGGCGGCGGTGTCAAATACTCTGAAGCCTGGAATGAACTGAGTGCTTTCGCGTCTGATTTCGGCATGCCGATCGGTGAAACCCAGTCCGGTAAAGGCATCGTGGCCTGGGATCATCCTTACAATGCCGGGGGTCTCGGCCTGACTGGCACCTCGGCCGCCAACAAGCTGGCGAAGGAAGCTGACCTGGTCATCGGTGTCGGCACCAAGTTCATGGACTTCACAACCTGCTCGAAATGGCTGTTCCAGGATCCGTCGGTCCAGTACATCAGCATCAATGTTGGATCGATGGATGCTCACAAGATGGATGCTATCCCGGTCATCGCCGATGCCAAGGTAGCCCTCGAAGCCATTGGTGCCGAACTGAAGAAAGCCGGCTACAAGTCTGGCTATGGGGCGACCGAAGTCGCTGATACAGTTGCCGAGTGGACCGCCGAGTGTGACCGGCTCTATGCCCTGACCCGTGATGATGGCCGCCTGGCCACCTCCCACGTTCTCGGCATTCTCAACAAGCACTTGCGTCCCCAGGATGTCATCCTGACTGCTGGTGGTTCACTCCCCTCCGACCTGCAGCGCGTCTGGCGCTCTGGCAACCCGGGTACCTACCATGTCGAATACGGTTTCTCCTGCATGGGCTACGAAGTCTGTGGGGCTGTTGGCGCCAAGATGGCCGTGGGCCAGGACCGCGAAATCTATGTTGTCGTCGGTGACGGCAGCTACGTCCTGATGCACTCCGAGCTGTACACTGCTGTCCAGGAAGGTCTCAAGATCAATGTCCTGGTCATCGACAACAGCGGCTGGGGCTGTATCGAGAACCTGCAGAACAACAATGGCACCCCGACCTTCGGCACCGTCTTCAAGGCGAGAAATCCTGCCACTGGCCATCTCGACGGCCCGAATGTCGTCGTCGACTTCGCCAAGAACGGTGAGAGCTATGGCGCCAGGGGCTACAACATCTCCACCGAAGCGGAGCTTCTCGCTGCGCTCGCGGATTCCAAGAAGGAAAATCGTCCTTGCGTCTTCGATATCAAGGTCGCTCCCGGCACGATGACCGGTGGTTATGGCGGCTGGTGGCGTGTCGGTGTGGCCGAGGTTTCGACCCGCCCATCGGTCCAGAAAGCCTATGCCGACCACGTCGAAGAACTCAAGAAGGTCCGCCAGTACTGATTTGATCACCTGAGTTTCCAGCCGGCCTGGAATCATTCAGGCCGGCATAAAAAAGTATAAGGAGAACCACCATGCTCGATCCGAAAAAAGTCAAACTCGGTATTGCCCCCATCGGCTGGACCAATGACGACATGCCGGAACTTGGCAGCGAAAACACCTTCCAGCAGACCATCAGTGAAATGGCCCTGGCAGGTTTCACAGGATGTGAAATCGGCAGCAAATATCCCCAGGACAAAGAAGAGCTCAAATGGCACCTCGACCTTCGTGGCATGACCATCTGCAATGCCTGGTTCTCCTCGATGCTGACCGCTCCCAACGTCCCTTATGAAGAAACCATCGCAGCCTTCCGGGCCCACGCTGAAAAGCTCTATTTCCTCGGTGCCCGGGTCATCGGTGTCTCTGAGCAGGGTAACTCCATCCAGGGCCGTCTCGATTTGCCGATCTTGAAGAACAAGCCCGTCTACAGTGCCGAGCAGTGGGCAACCGTGATCAAGGGTTTCAACGAAATGGGCCAGATTGCCAAGGACATGGGCATGGCCTTCACCTGCCACCACCACATGGGCACTGGCGTCCAAACCGTCGAAGAAATCGACTACCTGATGGACAACACCGACCCGAACCTGGTCTTCCTCCTGTTTGATACCGGACACCTGACCTTTGCCGGCATCGACTACTTGCCCGTCCTCCAGAAGCATATCGGCCGCATCCGCCATGTCCACCTGAAGGATATGCGCCTGTCGGTCCACGCAGAAGTCAAGGCCAAGGACATGTGCTTCCTCGATGCTGTTCGTGCCGGTGTCTTCACCGTACCGGGCGATGGTGATGTCGACTTCCGTCCGCTGGTCAAGGTTCTCGAAGATTCCGGCTACGAAGGCTGGGTTGTCGTCGAAGCCGAACAGGATCCGGCCAAGGCCAATCCGTTCGAATACGCCAAAAAGGCCCGCAAATATATTGCAGAAGTCACGGGTTTGTAAGATAGTAAGAAGGATGGCCTGTAAACGATTACAGGCAAATAAGGAGGAAAAACCCATGGACATCAAACAACGCGCGATGAAGCTTCACGAGGATCTCAAAGGCAAGATCGAAGTGATCGCCACCTGCCCCGTCAACACCGTCGACGACCTGTCGCTTGCCTATACCCCCGGTGTTGCCGAACCCTGCCTGGCCATCCAGAAGGATGTCGATCTCTCCTACACCCTGACCCGCCGCTGGAACCTCGTTGCGGTTGTCACCGACGGCACCGCTGTTCTCGGCCTGGGTGACATCGGCCCCGAAGCTGGCATGCCGGTCATGGAAGGCAAGTGCGTCCTGTTCAAGACCTTTGGTGATGTCGACGCATTCCCGCTCTGCATCCGCTCCAAGAATGTCGACGACATCGTCAACACCGTCAAACTGCTCGCTGGCAGCTTTGGTGGTGTCAACCTCGAAGACATCTCCGCTCCCCGCTGCTTTGAAATCGAACGTCGCCTGAAAGAAGAGACCGATATCCCGATCTTCCATGACGACCAGCATGGTACCGCCATCGTCACCCTCGCCGCCATGATCAATGCCTGCAAGCTGACGGGTCGTCCTTTGTCTGAGCTCGAAGTCATCACCTGTGGCGCTGGTGCCGCCGGTATCGCCATCACCAAGCTCCTGATGAAGATGGGCCTCAAGAATGTCATCCTCGCGGATCGCCAGGGTGCGATCTATGAAGGCCGTGACGGACTGAACTCCGAGAAGGCTGAAATGGCCAAGATCTCCAACCGCCTGATGAAAAAAGGCTCCCTGGCTGAAATCATGAAGGGTGCTGACGTGTTCATCGGCGTATCTGGCCCGGACCTCGTGACCAAGGAAATGGTCGCTTCCATGAACAAGGATCCCATGATCTTTGCCATGAGCAATCCGACCCCGGAAATCATGCCTCACCTGGCCAAAGAAGCAGGCGCGGCAGTCGTTGGCACTGGCCGTTCCGACTTCCCGAACCAGATCAACAACGTCCTCGCCTTCCCGGGCCTGTTCCGTGGTACCCTGGACGTCCGTGCTTCCGACATCAATGATGAAATGAAGATCGCTGCTGCCGAAGCCATCGCCAGCCTGGTTACGGCTGACGAACTGACGGCTGAATACATCATCCCCAAAGCCTTTGACAGACGCGTCGGCCCGGCCGTCGCTGCCGCTGTGGCTGAAGCTGCCCGTAAAACCGGCGTAGCCAGAATATAAACAACAGTCAGAGTGCGGTCTGGGCCGCACTCTGACACAAACCGAGGAGGAAAAAAATGAGCAAAATCAAAGTT
>DIGA01000065.1 GCA_002419365.1 Mageeibacillus sp. UBA5734
TCACCATTCCGGACTACACCAGTCGCACCGTGGCGGAGGCCAGGGCGGAACTGGAGCAAATGTATGGCTTCAAGGTCGACATCGTCTATGAGTACTCCGATCTTGCCAAGGAAAAGGTGATCAAGACGATCCCCTCGGCTGGACAGAGCATTGCCAGCGGCAGCGCCGTGACATTGGTCGTCAGTGACGGCAGTCCGATGGTCACCATGCCCAATTTGACGGGCATGAACCTGGCCGTAGCCCAGGCAGAAATTGTCCGCAACAATCTGGTCAATGGACCCACGGTCAACATCAATCCGATCTATGATCCGGTCACTGGCCAGCCGGTTGGGTTCCCACTCGAGCAATTGTTTGTCATCAACCAGGAGATCGCCCCAGGCACCTCCATCATTGCCCAGACAGTCATCAAAATCACCTATGGCACATTGTCCGACTATGTCTTCCATTTGGGCTCCTATCCACCTGGCTACGTCCCGGCAGAGACACCCCCGCCAGTTGAAACAGCCCCGCCGGCCTGACCGATGACAAGACCCATGGACAGTGCGAGACCGTGAGCGATTTCAGCCCGGCCAGGATTATCAAAGGTGTCGGCGGCCAGTATGTGCTTGCCGGCCAGGATGGAACAACTGGCGTGGCCAGCGCCCGTGGCTTGTTCCGCAAAGATGGGCAGACACCAACCCCCGGGGATTTTGTCGAGGTCATTCCCAGCGGCGATCCCGACAATCCCTGGCGCATCCTGAAAATTCTGCCGCGCAAAAATGAACTGGTCCGGCCGACCATCGCCAATCTCGACTGCCTGATCATCACCTTGTCCTCAACCGATCCCGCACCTGATTTCCAGCTGGCAGACAAGCTGCTCACCGTCTGCTGGCTGCATCAGATCGAGCCGATCCTGTGCATCACCAAAACCGACTTGCCAGATAACCAGGCGGACCAGATCGCCCAGGCCTACAAGCCATCCGGTGTGACCATTGTCCGGACCAATCCAGACGACGGTGCCAGCCACGACTCTTTGCGCCACCTGCTCAAAGACCGGGTGGTCAGTTTTGCCGGCCAGTCCGGTGTGGGCAAATCCACCCTGCTCAACCAATTGTTTGGTGTTGAAAAAATGGAAACAGGTGAAGTCAGCGACCGGATTGGCCGCGGCCGCCACACCACCCGCCATGTCGAATTATTTCCGTTTTCTGGTGGCTATCTGGCAGACACACCTGGTTTCACATCCCTGGAGCTACCTGAATTTGGGGTCACAGGGCCTGACCTTGAGACCGGTTACCCCGAAATCAAGGCCATCTCGGACCAGTGCCGCTTCACGGGCTGCCGCCATCTGGGAGAGTTGGGCTGTGCGATTGATCGTGCTACAATAGATCCCGGCCGGCTGGCCCGCTATCGCCAGTTCCGCACCGAACTCGACCAGATCAAGCCCTACAGTCAGCCCCGCAACACGATCCAGGCCAAATCTCCCAGCCAGACGCGCGGCCGCACCCGCCGCTGAAAATACGACCCGGAGGCTTCCCATGATTGACCGCTACAACAAAAACTCCAGTGAGATCCTGCTCTGCCCATCGATCCTGTCCGCCGACTTTGCCGCTCTCGGCGCGGCCGTCGAACAGGTTGCCGATACCGCTGACATCATCCACGTCGATGTCATGGATGGCCATTTCGTTCCCAACCTGACCCTGGGCCCACCCGTGCTTGGCGCCATCCGCAAGCGCACCAGCCTGCCGCTGGATGTCCATCTGATGGTGACCAATCCGACCGACCTGATCGAAGCCTTTGCCCAGGCTGGTGCTGACACGCTCGTTGTCCACGTCGAGGTCTGCACCCATTTGCACCGTGCCATCCAGCAGATCCGCGCCCTCGGCGTCACCCCCGGCGTCGCGATCAATCCCGGCACCCCGCTGGAAGCCCTCGACGAAATCCTGCCCTACATTGACATGGTGCTGCTGATGACGGTCAATCCCGGCTTTGGCGGCCAGAAATACATCCCGACCATGACCGAGAAAATCCGCCGCCTGCGCCGCAAGATCGATGATCTTGGCCTGGACATCCACATCCAGATCGATGGTGGTGTCGGTGTCGACAACATCCGTGAAAATGTCGCAGCCGGTGCCAATATGATCGTCGTCGGCAGCGCCTGCTATGCCAAGCCAGATCCGGCAGCTGCCCTGGTCGAACTGCGCGCAGCAGCCCGCTGAGTCCAGCGAATATGCCGGATAACCTGATACCGGTTCGCCACCGCATCGTGATCGTCCTCAGTGGCCAGATCGCCAGTGAGGACGGTTTTCGCGACCTCGTCCGCCAGCAGGATTTGCTGATCTGTGCAGATGGCGGCGCCCGCCATCTGCACCGGATCGGCCGGCTGCCCGACCGCCTGGTCGGTGACCTCGATTCGATCGATCCGGCCGATCTGGCCTGGATCGAACGAAACCAGATCCCAATTGTCCGTTTCCCCAGTGTCAAGGACGAAACCGATGCCGAACTGGCGGTCGAAGCCAGTCTTGACCTGCTGTGTGAAAAAAAAGGGGTGCAGCGAGATGCCTTGTCACCGGCAACGGTTGAACTTGTTTTCCTGGCCGTGCTCGGCGGCCGGCCTGACCATGTCCTGGCCAACCAGCTGATGGCCGTCAGACTGGCCGAGCGTGGATTTTCTATCCTGCTCAGCGATGGCCAGAGCCAGATCATCCCGGTGGTGGGACCCGCTCAGCTCACTCTGGAACATCCTGCGAACCCGGTCCAGTCCTGGGCAGTCTCCGCGATCCCGATCAGCTCGACCATCACTGGCCTGAGCTACACCGGTCTGAAATACCCCCTTGACCACGCCAATCTCGAACGTGGTAGCTGCCGGGGTGTCAGCAACCGGCCTGTCACCGGCCAACCCATCGAAATCGACCTCGACAGTGGTTCCATGCTGGTGATCATGACGCCCGAGGTCTGAACCCGAAAACAAACATCAAAAAGGCTGGCACCTGTGGCGATTCAATAGCCTCAAGTGCCAGCCTTTGTCGTGCATCCAGTCTGCGCAGGAACCTGTTCAGATCAGGCCGAATTCCTTGCCGATCGCAAGCCAGGCCGGTGCGGAACGCTCGATCATTTCATCTGGAACGGCGAAGCAAAGGCGGAAAAAGCCCGGGAAACCGAAGCCCTTACCGGGAACGACCAGGACATTGTGTTTGGCGCAGGCCGCGACAAATTCAGCATCGTCGGCGATGGGCGCTTTGGGGAAGAAGTAGAAGCCCCCATCTGGCCGCCGGACATCAAAACCTGCCACAGCGAGAATTTCATGCATGCGATTGCGGCGGGTTTCATAGCGATTGACATCCACACGGGCATCGATGGTTTTCGCAATCACCCGCTGCAGGAAAGCAGGAGCATTGACAAAGCCCAGCACCCGGTTGCAGAAGCCGATGGCCTGGATCAGGTTGGCGTAATCTTCGCAACGCGGACTGACACCGATGTAGCCGATCCGCTCGCCAGGCAGGGACAGGGATTTGCTCCAGCTGTTGCAGACGATGCAATTGGTCAGGTGGGCCAGATTATCCGGTGTCTGCTGACCATCAAAGGTCAGACCGGCATATGGTTCATCTGACAGGACATAGACCGTCTGGCTGGCAGATAGCAGGACCTTGTCCAGTGCCTCTAAAACTTTGATCGGGTAGATAACTCCGGTTGGATTGTTGGGCGAATTGATGATCAGCGCTTTCGTCCGAGGAGTCAATGCCGCTGCAACCTTTTCCGGATCCGGGAAAAACGTCTTTTCATCGCAGTTGACCACAACAGGTACGCCCCCGTGGTTTTGAATATATGACAGGTATTCGACAAAAAAGGGAGCCAGCACGATGACCTCATCGCCGGGGTCGAGTAGTGCCTTCAAGCTGACATTGAGAGCTCCGGCAGCCCCAACGGTCATGCAAACAGCCTCAGCCTTGACCTCCAGACCACTGCTTTTGGAGAGCTTGTCAGCCACGACCTGCCGCGTCTCCAGATAACCGGCATTATTCATGTAGGCATGAAGACCTGGCCTGGGATCAGCTGCCAATTCCTGAAAAGCTGCAAGGACTTCAGCCGGAGGCTCCAAGTCCGGATTACCAATGCTGAAGTCATAAACTTTGTCCGCACCATAGAGCGCTTTTAAGCGGGTTCCTTCTTCAAACATTTTGCGGATCATCGATCCCGCTGCCATATTTTGCGAAATTTTCTGGGAAATCATCAACCAACCTCCATCAAGCGAACAATCCATATGAAGTAGTATCGTTTGTGAAAACCATGATACCATAAGGACCAGGGTGACAGAAAAAAATAACAAAGATCTGAAATCATACGATCTCTGGAGAGAGAGCAGGTGAGTTACATGGCAGATACTTCCGGACATGATCAGGACATGAAAGAGAGGATTCTGGAATCTTTGCAATTCCGGGCAACGCAGGCAGATTCAATCAATACGAGTCTGCCGTTGACATTTGTCAAAGCCAGTTATGAGCAAAAAACACTGGAAATGTCCGTGGAAGCTACGCCTTGGACACGAAATGTATCTGGAATCATGCACGGCGGTGCAATTGCAACTGCTTTTGACATCACCATGGGCCTTTTGTGCAAAGCCTATGCAAATGTTTCGTTTTCCCCGACCATTTCCCTGCAGATCAATTTCTGCAAACCCGTTCCAATTGGCACCTGCCTGCACATCCAGGCCAAACTCAGCAGCGTCAACCGGAAATTCTTCCAAGTCCAGGCCGAAGCCTGGGCTGAAGACAATCCAGACACCATCCTAACCACCGCATCCGCCATCTTCTACCGCGCCAGCGGCGGGGATGTCTGAGCAAGCCGGATGGTCCCCCCCCTGCCACCCGGTTCTTTGCTTATTTCCGTGAAAGGCATGAAAAAATGCAGCGGATTCCAGCAAGAGTGGTCATGGGGTACAGAAGATTTGAGTCGTGCCAGTTTTGATTGCAGGTCTGGTTTGCTTTCACATCATTGAAGCTCCCTGGCCGGCAGGGCTGGCACCTTGGACGGAAAATTCCACTTTTGGGGTCGGTCCACCAAAACGGCACTAATCAAACGGGTCTCGAAGCCCCTGCAGCAGAGGCTTTTCCAGATCTTGCCTAGATCTTCCCCAAAAGTGCTACGACAGTGTGTCCTGAAAGGACAGTTGCAACGAAAGGAAGGTGATGGGACAAGCAAC
>DIGA01000048.1 GCA_002419365.1 Mageeibacillus sp. UBA5734
GCGCCCCCTCACCAGCGGCACCTACCTGATCAATCCCGACATGCTCGCCGACCTCACCACCAACCGCTACGGCACTCACGCCTCCAATCTCGGTGCCCCGATTGCCCACAGCCTCGCCACCACCCACGGCGACCACCATGCCAAACTGGCCTTCATCGTCGACCCCGTCACTGTCGATGAATTCGAGCCTATCGCCCGCTACACCGGCCTGCCCCAGCTCAAACGGCTCAGCCGCTTCCACGCCCTCAACCAAAAAGCCATCGCCCGCCGCGCCGCCACCCAGCTCGGCCGTCCCTACAGCGAGCTCAACCTGATCATCGCCCATCTCGGCGGCGGCATCTCCATCGCCGCCCACCGCCGCGGCCGCGTTATCGACGTCAACAACGCCCTCGAAGAAGGACCCTTTTCCCCGGAACGCGCCGGCACCCTGCCGACCCTCCAGCTCCTGGACCTTTTCGAGAGCCAACAATACACCCCCGCCCAGATCCGCGCCCTGCTCGTCGGCCGCGGCGGCCTTTTCGCCTACACCGGCACGACCGACGCCCGTGCCATCGAAGACGCCGCTGCCACCGACCCTGAAAAGCGCGCACTCCTTGATGCGATGGCCTACCAGATCGCCAAAACCATCGGGTCCATGGCCGTCCCGCTCAAAGGCCAGGCCGACGCCATCATCCTCACCGGCGGTCTCGCCCGCAGCCCCATCCTGACCACCGCCATCTCCGAATCGACCCAGTTCCTCGCCCCGGTCCTGATCATTCCCGGCGAAGATGAAATGCTCGCCATGGCCGAAGGCGCCTTGCGTGTGCTCACCGGCCAGGAAGAACCGAAAACGTACGAAAGAGAGGTCTGAGTGGTGGATAATTTCGCCCAACTTGAACAACTCCTCACCGGGCGCAGCCCCGGGCGCATCGCCGTTGCCGCCGCCCACGACAGCCACGTCCTCGAATCCGTCCACGACGTCTGGCAAAAGGGCTACGCCGCGCCCATCCTGATCGGCGACAAAGAGAAAATTTTCGCCATCGCCGACGAGCTCCAGATCGACGTCTCCCACATGACCATCATCAAGGAACTCGAAGACCGCCGCGCCGCCGAAATGGCCGTCAACCTGGTCAACAACCGTGAAGCCGACGTGCTGATGAAAGGCGCCCTCCAGACCGCTGACCTACTCAAGGCCGTCCTCGAACGCGACAAAGGCCTGCGGACCAACCGGCTGCTCAGCCACGTCGGCCTTTATGAAATCAACGGCTACCACAAGCTCCTGTTCATCACCGATGGCGGCATCAACATAGCCCCCGACCTCAAGCAAAAAGCCGACATCGTTACCAACGCCATCACCGTTGCTCGCGCCCTCGGTGTCGAAAAGCCCAAAATCGCCGTCCTGGCCGCGGTCGAAACCGTCAATCCCGCCATGCAGCCCACCCTCGACGCCGCTGCCCTCACCCTCATGAGCCAGCGCGGCCAGATCAAAAACTGCATCATCGACGGCCCCCTCGCCATGGACAACGCCATCAATCTCGAAGCCGCTGTCCACAAAGGCATCAGCTCCCCCGTCGCCGGTGACGCCGATATCCTCCTCGTCCCCAACATCGAAGCCGGCAACATCCTCGTCAAAGCCCTCATCTTTTTAAGCAACGCCCGCTCCTGCGGCATCATCACCGGCGCCCGCGTCCCCCTCGTCGTCACCTCCCGCGCCGAAAGCAGCGAAGCCAAATACTACTCCATCCTCCTCGCCCTCGCCATCCACGACCAAATCTGCTAAAAAAGGGACCCGGTCCCTTTTCGGACCAAACCGCCACAAATCCACTCCAAATTCGTCACAACTAAACCAAACCATCGACAAACACCATCATCTGCCGAAAAAGGGACCCGGTCCCTTTTCCGTCACACATCAGGAGGCAACCATGAGCCACATCAAAAAAACCATTCTCTCCGTCTGGGTTGAAGACAAGCCTGGCGTTCTCTGGCACGTCACCGAGCTGTTCGGTGAGGAAAATTGCAACATCGAGAGTCTTGCCGTCGGCTCGACGGAAAAACCCGGCGTCGCGCGCATCACGATCATCGTCAAGGGCGAGCACACAGCTGTAGAAAAAGTCATTGCCCGCCTCAACCGTGTCACCAACCTCGTCCAGGTCAAGCGCGTCAATGACGCTGAAACCCTCCTGATGGAACTGGGCCTGATCATGGTCGACGCCCCCGACGAGCGTAAAACCGACCTCATCAACCTCGTCAACGTCTTCCGCGGCAAAATCATCGACGTCGCCTCCAACTCCATGACCATCGCCGTCTCCGGCAGCCCCGATAAAATCCAGGCCATGACCGACCTCCTGCGCCCCTACGGCATCCTCGAAATCGTCCGCACCGGCACCATCGCCATGGAAAGAGGGAAGAGGGGCGGCTGAAACCGGTAAGAAATATGACCGGAATAGTATAAAAATGGTCATAAATATTGCCGGAAATGCTAATAAGAGGTAAAATAAATTATCGATTAAAAGAAGCTGAGATACTTTCCACTCGTCCTGCACATTCATGAGACCCTGCCCTGGAGGAGATCGAATGATCGAACTGCTCAAAGAACTGATTCTCGACTTTATGGAATACGAATTCCCGGCCAGTATTCCGCGGCAAGTTGAAATCACACCTGTGCAAGGAAAGCCAACCATCTGCATGGGTGTCAGACGTAGCGGTAAATCCACCTACCTTTTCCAGCAGATGCAGCATTTGTTGGGGCAAGGCATCCCCCGCCAGAACATTCTCTATTTGAATTTCTTCGACGATCGTCTGCACAACCTCCAGCACGATTCTCTTAGCTTGATCGTTGAGGCCTATTTCACCCTGTTTCCGGAAAAGAAGCAAACAGAGACCATCTACTGTTTTTTTGATGAAATTCAAACCATTCAGGGTTGGGAATCCTTCATAGACCGTCTGCAGCGCACAGAGAAATGCGAAATGTTTCTGACCGGATCCTCAGCCCAGATGCTTTCACGTGAAATCGCGACTCAGATGCGCGGCCGTGCATTATCGTGGGAATTATTTCCCTTTTCATTCCGAGAATATCTCAGTGCCGAAAAGATCAAATCAGTCGGACCCTTCTCATCCAAGCAGCGATTCACCGTCCAGAAGGCGTTCGAAAGCTACTGGCAAAGCGGTGGATTTCCTGAAGTCATTCAGACAAACCAGACCTTGAGGATCAAGATTCACCAGGAATACTGGGGCGCCATGCTCTTTCGCGACCTGATCGAGAGGCACGACATCGCCCATCCAAAGGCCGTCACGGATCTGGCCCATTGGCTGGCAGATAACATCAGTTGCCTATACTCAGTCAACAAATTGACAGGTTATCTGAAGTCTCTTGGGCACACGGTACCAAAATCTTCAGTTTCCGAATACTTGGAATGGTTTGAAGATGCCTATATCTTTTTCACCGTCCGCCTGTTCGATGCCTCGCTTGTTCGTTCAAATGCCAACCCCAAGAAAATTTACTGCATTGATCATGCCCTTGTCACCTCAGTTAGTTCAGGTATCCTGGTTAACTCAGGCCATCTGCTGGAAAATCTTGTTTTCCTGGCATTACGCCGTCAAACGCCAGTCATTTTCTACTTTAAGACCAAAGCCGGTCGTGAGGTTGATTTTCTTGCCCAGTTACCTGACCGTTCCAGAAAACTCATCCAAGTCAGCGAAACACTTGCCGATCCACAGACTCGCAAGAGGGAAATCACAGCATTGACTGAAGCCATGTCAGAATTGGAGCTATCAGAAGGACTGATCATTACCAAGCAAGAAGAAGAGGTCATCGAAACAGATTCAGGCACCATCCGTGTGAAGCCAGCCTGGCGATTTCTTCTGGAAAACTGATAATAACAGACCACGTCCCATTTTCGGCCAACGTTGCCTATTAAACAACCAGCAAGCTGCTTGTTTAACCGGCAACGCCAGACTACTGCGCATCACCCCTCGAACTGGCTGTTGTACAGCTCGGCGTAGAAACCTCCTGCCGCAAGCAGCGCCTCATGGCGACCCTGCTCGACAATATCACCGTCGCGCATGACCAGGATCAGGTCCGCATCACGGATCGTCGACAGTCGGTGCGCAATGATGAAGCTCGTCCGGCCATGCATCAGCCGCGCCATCGCCTTCTGGATCAGCACCTCGGTGCGCGTGTCGACCGAGCTCGTCGCCTCGTCCAGGATCAGGATCGACGGATCCTTCAGCACCGCCCGCGCGATGGTCAACAACTGCTTCTGCCCTTGCGAAATGTTATTCGCCTCTTCATTCAATTCCATGTCGTAGCCATGCGGCAGCGTGTGGACAAAATGGTCCGCATAAGCCGCCTGCGCCGCCTCAACCACCGCCGTGTCATCCGCATCCGGCCGGCCAAAACGTACATTTTCCCGGATCGAACCATTAAACAGCCACGTATCCTGCAGCACCATGCCGATCTGGGCCCGCAAATCGTTGCGCGTCATCTGCGTGACATCGACCCCGTCGATCGTGATCGAGCCACTGTTCAGTTCATAAAAACGCATCAGCAGCTTGACCAGCGTCGTCTTGCCCGCGCCCGTCGGCCCGACAATCGCAACCTTCTGCCCCGGCTTAATCACCACCGAGAAATCATGGATGATTGTCTTGCCAGGCACATAGCCAAAATGCACATTTGAAAATTGCACCGCACCGCGCAGCTGCGCCGGGCAGACCGCATCTTCCGGCTCAGCGATCTCCTCCTCCTCATCCAGGAAAGCGAACACCCGCTCCGCTGCCGCCATCGTTGACTGCAGCACATTCGCGATGTTTGCCACCTGCTGGATCGGGTGGTTGAACTGGCGCACATATTGGATGAACGCCAGGATATCGCCGATCAGAATCTTGCCGCTCACAGCCAGCAAACCGCCGATCAGACTGACCACGACATAGCCCAGGTTGCCGACAAAACCCATCAGTGGCATCATCAGGCCCGACAAAAACTGCGATTTCCAGCCCGAACGGTACAATTCGCGGTTCAATTCCTCGAAAATCGCCACCGAGCGCGCCTCGCCGTTGAAGGCCTTCATCACCAGATGGCCGCTGTACATTTCCTCGACATGACCATTGATGTGGCCCAGATACGCCTGCTGCGTCTTGAAAAAGCGCTGCGACTGCTTGACGATGAGCATGATCAGCATCATCGAAAGCGGCAAGACCAGCACCGCCGCCAGCGTCATCAGCCAGCTGATCGTGAGCATCATCACGACAATCCCGAGCAGCAATGCCACGGATGAGACAATTTGCGACAAACTCTGGTTGAGCGTATTGCTCACAGTGTCGACATCATTCGTCACCCGCGACAAAACCTCACCATGCGTCGTCCGGTCGAAATATTTCAGCGGCAACCGGTCGATTTTTGCCGCAATCCGCTCGCGCAGATTGTAGCTGATCTTCATCGCCACCCCCGACATCAGGTAGCCCTGGATGTAGCCGAGCAGCGTGCTCACACCATACAGAACCGCCAGCCAGATCAAGATCCGCCCGATCGCGGTGAAATCAATCCCACCCGCGCGCGCCACCTTGGCCATGATCCCTTCGACCAGCTTGTTCGTCGCGGTGCCCATCAGTTTCGGCCCGACGATCGTAAACACCGTGCTGCCGATCGCAAACAGAAGCACCAGGATCGTCGTCCACCAGTACGGCCGCATGTATTCGAGCAGCTTGCGCGTCGTACCCTTGAAATCGCGCGCCTTTTCGCCCGGCATCATCATGCCGGGACCATGCCCCGGACCACCCGGACCCGGCCCGCGCCGCATCCCCGGACCTGACAGCCCCGTTGCGCCGGAACCGCCCGACCCCGCTGGGCCACCAGCTGAGCCAGTCCCGCCTGCACCCGCGCCAACTCCAG
>DIGA01000031.1 GCA_002419365.1 Mageeibacillus sp. UBA5734
GAACTTTTAAACATTTACCATGTCATGCAGGTCAACCCAGAGACCTTTCCGATGGTCAATGCAGCTGGCGCAGAAGCCTTTGTGGCCTTCATGATCGACCCCGCCACCCAAGCTCTGATCAGCGAATTCGGCGTCGAAAAATATGGCGAACCCCTGTTCTTCCCTGATGCCCTGAAATAAATCCCCTGTGATACGATAAAATTGTAAGTCATGACATGTGATCAGTCAGGAGTGGATGCCCCATCGAACTTATCATCAATGGTCTAACGGAAGCCGTACGATTGATTGCCAGTGGTGACGCCGAGATTTTCGGCGTCACCCTTTTGACACTTCTGGTGTCTGGACTGGCGACGCTGCTCAGCCTGCTGGTCGGTGTACCGCTGGGGGTTGTGCTGGGTCTGGTCCGCTTCCGTGGCCGCCGCCTGGTGGTCAGCCTGGTCAACACCGGCATGGGCATGCCGCCCGTTGTCGTTGGCCTCTGGGTCAGCATTTTCCTCTGGCGCAGCGGTCCTTTCGGGGCGTTGCGCCTGATCTACACCCCGGCTGCGATCGTCATCGCCCAGACCCTGATCGCCACCCCGGTGATCACCGGTTTCACGATCGCAGCGATCCAGCATCTGACGCCGAAACTGCGCCTGCAGATTCTGGCCCTGGGGGCTTCGCGCTGGCAGTTTCTCTGGACGATACTGAAGGAATCGCGCATCGCCCTGATGGCAGCTGTGATCGCCGGATTTGGCAGCATCGTGTCTGAAGTCGGCGCTTCCATGATGGTGGGCGGCAACATCAAGGGTTATACCCGGGTCTTGACGACAGCCACGTCGATGGAGGTTTCGAAAGGGAATTTTCCGGTGGCAGTCGCCCTCAGCATCATCCTGATTACCCTGGCCTTTGGAGTCACCTATCTGCTGACTCTATTCCAGCAGTGGGAACGCAAAGACCGCAATCTCAAGCCGCTTCAGGATTCCGGATGCGCACCAGCCAACAGAGCTGGTGCTGATGACCCGGATCACCCGGATGCCTCAGCAGACGACCCGAAGGAGCCTGACCAATGACGCCCGATGTCCTGATGTCGGTCCATAACCTGCGCTGGACCCGATCGGACCGCATCATTCTCGATGTGCCGGCTTTTTCCATCCGGCCCAATGAAGTCATTGCCCTGATCGGCGCCAATGGCGCCGGTAAAAGCAGTCTCTTGAAAATGCTGGCCTTGCTTGAGAAGCCCGACTCCGGCGAGATCTATTTCAAGCATGCTCCTGTGACTGGAAGACCGCTCGCAATACGGCGCAGAATGGCCATGGTATTCCAGGAACCGCTGCTGCTTTCCGGCTCGGTGTTTAAAAACGTCGCCCAGGGGTTGGTTTTCCGCGGCCTGCCCCGATCTGAAATCGCCCACCGCGTGCACGCTGCCCTGAATGATTTTGGCATCGCGCATCTGGCCAGGCGCAATCAGAAACACTTGTCAGGCGGTGAAGCACAACGCGTCAGCCTGGCCCGGGCGATGGTCATAGAACCTGAGATTTTATTTCTCGACGAGCCCTTCGCGGCCCTTGACTTGCCCACCCGTCAGGCACTGGCTGAAGACATCGGCCGCGTCATCCGCCAACGCGAAATCTCTGCCGTTTTCGTCACCCACAACGCCGAAGAGCTGTCGCTGTTCACGGACCGGATCTGCATCATGGAAAAAGGCATGCTCATCCAGGAAGGTTCACCGGAAGAGATTTTCAACCGTCCGGCCAGCCGTGTGGCGGCTCGCCTGGTGGGTGTGGAAAACAGCTTGTCCGGCATCATCCACGGCCCGGCGGATAGACAAGGTTACCAGAAGGTCCAGGTCGGACCGCACCAATGGGTCGTTCCGGGACCAGCGCTCCGGCCTGGAACACCGGTTGACCTGTATGTCCGCCCAGAAGCCGTTTTACCGGCGACGGACAGCCATAGCACCAATACCTTCACCGGGAAAATCGCCAAAACCATTTCCCTGAGCAGCCAGTACAAACTGGTCATTGAGTGTGGATTCCCAGTGACGATCCTGGTGAGCAAGGGCACTCATGCCCTGACTGATGTCAAGCCCGGACGGGAGTTTCGATTTCATGTCCCTGCCGAAAGGGTCCATGTGGTTGAAAAATAGGCAATCCCTGCCGCTTCGGCCCTCTGAGGGAGTCATGCGGCAGGGATTACTCTTTTTGTCCAGGTTTTATTGCTTATGAACAGCAGAACGAGGCTGGCTCAGACCGGTCCGTTGGTGCGCAGCGCTTCGATTGCCGCCAGATCCGGCAGAGCCGGGATGGCGCCTTTTTTCGTCGTGGCCAGCGAGCCGACGGCATTGGCGAAGTCAAGGAATTCGTCGAGATCGGCAGGCGTGAGATCAGCCGGGGCTTTGCCGGACTGGATCAGTTTGTAGAGGAATCCACCTGTGAAAGCGTCTCCGGCACCAGTGGTGTCGACGACCGCCACATCGTAGGTGGTGCGGCGGGCTGAGCCGAGCTTGTTGTGGGCGTAGGCGCCATCCGGGCCGAGCGTGATCAGGACGAGCTGGAGTCCATAGGTGTCGATCAGGTGCTGGGCACCTTTTTCGAGGTCGCTTTCACCGGTCAGGAAGACCAGCTCTTCTTCCGAGATCTTGACCATGTCCGACAGCGGCATCGCGGAGAGAATGCCAGCCTTGGCTGCTTCCGGCGATTTCCAGAGGCGCAGGCGCAGGTTCGGGTCATAGGAGATGAGTTTGTGCTGCTCCTTGGCGTGCTTGACCGCAGCCAGGGTGGCGGAACGGGAAGGCTCGCCGGTCATCGAGACGGAGCCGAAGTGGAAGATCGAGCAATCCTCGATCAGCTGGTAGGAGAGCTCGGAAGGCTCGAGGAGCAGGTCGGCACCGGGATCGCGGTAGAAGGAAAAGGAGCGGTCGCCGGTCGGGCTGAGATGGACGAAAGCGAGCGTCGTGTTGCAGGTATCAGTCATGACCAGGCCGTGGGTGTAGACTCCGACATCATTGAGCGTTTTTTTCAGAAACTGGCCAAACTGGTCCGTGCCGACTTTGCCGATGAAAGCTGTCGCCAGGCCGAGCTTGGACAGTGCAGCCAGGACATTGGCCGGGGCGCCGCCGGGATTTTGCTCAAAAGTCGGATTGCCCTGGGAAGATGGGCCGGCCGGAGTGAAATCGATCAGGAGTTCGCCTAGGGCTGTGACATCATACATGACAGTGTACCTCGCAACAAGATTTTGAAGGGACGGGCAAGCGGTTTTTCCTCGCTACCATGATACCATAGATCCCGTTCAACCAGACCTGTTAATCGAATGACTTTCACAGGGTTGTCTCACTAGCAAAGGATCGCCAATCCGTGCACACCAAAGACCGCTCCTCTGCTCTTGATCGGCAGCGGGGCGGTCTTGATTGCGGGGTTGTTTTCAGGGGTGGGTCTGGAGCTGGTCAGCTCCTGTCCTCACTCACCCTTCTCAAACACAAAGGCGCACCAGCCGTTTTGCTCGGTGCGGCCGATCGGTTTGAGACCGGCGGCCATGCAGGCGGAGAGGACGGTGTCGGCCTTGTCTTCGATGATGCCGGAAGTGATGAAAATGCCGTCTGGCTTGAGTCGATCGGGGATGTCGGTGGCGATCGTGGCAATGACATCAGCGATGATGTTGGCCACGATCACATCGTACTGCTCCCAGTTGGCGTCACTGAGAATGCCGGTGTGCACATCGACTTCGACGTCGTTGAGGCGGCAGTTTTCACTGGCCACGTCGGTCGCGACCTGGTCGATGTCGATCGCCTCGACTGAACCGGCACCAAGCTTGGCAGCGATGATCGCCAGGATACCGCTGCCCGTGCCGAGGTCGAGCACGTCGTCACCCTCGCTGAGCAGCTCGTCGAGCCACTGGGCGCACATGGCTGTTGTCTCATGCGTGCCGGTGCCGAAGGCGCTGCCTGGGTCGAGCGTGATCACGATCTCCTCTTCCCCAGCCGCATACTCGACCCAGCTCGGGTTGATCACCAGGCGAGGCGTCAGATGCAAAGTCGTGTAGTACTGCTTCCAGTTATTGGCCCAGTCTTCTTCATGCACTTCGCGGCAGCCAAGGTAGCCTTCGCCGATATCAAGGAATTCGGAAAATTCCTGCAGGCGGCTGTGGATCAGGTCTTCGAGCTCGGTCAGGGAGACGTAGATTTTCGGCACATCGTCGTAGAGTTCATCGCTGGTCAGACTGATATCTTCGTTGCGGCGCACACCCTGGTCGAATTCGGCAAAATAGGCCTTGATCTGGACGACCGGATCGAGGCTGTCGATGAAGCCATCGTCGGCGTACGTCAGGCTATTGGGATCGGCCAGGATTTCCTTGATTTCTTCGGCATCCTGGACCTGGACACCGTCGGCACCGAGGCTGGAAAGGAAATCCGTCACCAGTTCGGCGGCTTCATGGGTTGTCGCGAATGATAATTCCAGCCACCTCATTTGAACAGATCCTTGATCTTGGCAAAGAACGAGTCCACTTTCTGGTAGTTCTTGCGGTTGGTGGTTTCACTGAACTGTTGCAGGATTTCCTTTTGCTTGGCATCCAGATGGCGCGGGACTTCGAGGATGACGCGGAACTTGTGGTCACCGCGGACATTGGCCCGGTCGATGTGTGGGATGCCCTTGCCCCGGATGGTGAACATCTCATTGGGCTGGGTGCCTTCCTTGAGCGGGAACTTCTGGTTGCCATCGATCGTCGGCACATCGATTTCAGCGCCGAGAGCGGCCTGCGGGAAAGTCACCGGCACTTCGCAGTAGGTGTGGTAGCCGTCACGCTGGAAAACCGGGTGCGGACGGATGTGGACTTCGACATAGAGGTCGCCATAGGGTCCACCAGCTGAGCCGGGCTCGCCTTCGCCACGCAACGTGAGCATCTGGCCATCATCGATGCCGGCAGGGACTTTGACGGAAAGCGACTTGGATTTCTGGCGCCGTCCCGCGCCATGGCAGTCGTTGCAGGGATTCTTGATGATCGTGCCGCGGCCATTGCAGGTCGGACAGGGGCGCTGGGTCATGACATTGCCGAACATCGTCTGCTGGCGGGCTGTGACCTGGCCGGTGCCCTGGCACTGGCTGCATTTCTCCGGCTGGGAGCCGTCCTTGGTCCCGGTGCCCTGGCACGTGTCGCAAAGATCTTCCTTGGTGATGGTGATGGTCCGTTCAACGCCGAAAGCCGCTTCCATGAAATCGAGATTCATACGGTACTTGAGGTTGGCGCCCCGTTGTGGGCCAGCCCGGCGCCGGCTGCCGCCAAAGCCCCCACCAAAGAACGAGCCAAACAGATCTTCAATGTCGAAATTGAACCCGCTGCCATCAAAGCCACCAAAGCCCTGCCCATCAACACCCGCATGGCCGAACTGGTCATACTTGGACCGTTTGTCAGCGTCGCTGAGCACGGCATAAGCCTCGTTCGCTTCCTTGAACTTGGCTTCGGCATCTTTGTTGCCCTGGTTGAGGTCAGGGTGGTATTGCTTGGCTACCTTACGATAAGCCTTTTTGATTTCTTCATCGCTCGCGCCTTTGCTGACGCCCAATACTTCGTAATAATCGCGCTTTTCAGCCACGTGGATTCCTCCGATCAAAACTTGAGAAAACCCGCCTGGGCCTCTTGTGGGGGTCCAGGCGGGATCGGATCATGTCAGGACCTTGGGGTCCGGGCCAGTCTTACTTGTCGCCGCCGGCGTCTTTGAACTCGGCATCGTAGGCCTGTCCGGCACCCGTGCCAGAGCCAGCTCCCGGATTGAATCCGCTCATGTCCGGGAAAGGTTCATTTTCCGGATTGGCACCGCCGTGCTGCTGGTAGAGTTTTTCGCTGGCTTTGAAGAAAGCCTGCTGCAGCGCTTCGGTGTCGGTTTTCATGTCAGCGATGTTGTTGGCAGCCATGGCAGCCTTGAGCTTCTCGATGGCTGCTTCGATCGCGGCCTTGTCTGCACTGTCGAGCTTGTCACCAGTATCCTTAAGGGCTTTTTCCGACTGGTAGATCGCTGAGTCTGCAGCGTTCCGGGTGTCGACCTCTTCTTTTTTGGCCTTGTCTTCGGCTGCGAAGCGCTCGGCTTCTTTGACGGCCTTGTCAATTTCGTCATCGGTCAGATTGGTCGATGCTGTGATTGTGATGTGCTGCTCACGTCCAGTGCCGAGGTCCTTGGCATTGACATGGACGATGCCGTTGGCGTCGATGTCATAGGAAATCTCGATCTGTGGCACGCCACGCGGAGCAGGGGCGATGCCGTCGAGGATAAAGCGGCCGAGGGTCTTGTTGTACTGGGCCATTTCGCGCTCGCCCTGCAGGACGTGGACTTCAACCTGGGTCTGGTTATCAGCCGCGGTGGAGAACACTTGGCTCTTTTTGACTGGGATGGTGGTGTTGCGCTCGATGATCTTGGTGAAGACGCCGCCCATGGTCTCGATGCCGAGGGAGAGCGGGGTGACGTCGAGCAGCAGCAGGCCGGTGACATCGCCGCCGAGGACGGCAGCCTGGATGGCGGCACCGATGGCGACACATTCGTCCGGGTTGATGCCCTTGAAGGGGTCTTTGCCAAACACGGCCTTGACGGCGTCCTGGACGGCCGGAATACGGGTCGAACCACCAACGAGCAGGATCTTCTCGATCTCGCTGGCCTTGAGGCCGGAATCAGCCAGAGCACTGCGGACCGGACCCATGGTCATTTCGACCAGGTCAGCCGTCAGTTCGTTGAACTTGGCGCGGGACAAGGTGACGTCGAGGTGTTTCGGGCCGGTGGCATCGGCAGTGATGTAAGGCAGGTTGATGTTGGTCGAGGTCACGCCGGACAGTTCAATCTTGGCTTTTTCGGCGGCTTCACGCAGACGTTGCATAGCCATTTTGTCGACCTTGAGGTCAACGCCCTGGTCTTTCTTGAACTCGTCCACGAGGTAATTGACGATGCGCTGGTCAAAGTCGTCGCCGCCGAGGCGGTTGTTGCCGTTGGTGGCCAGGACTTGGAAGACACCGTCGCCGATTTCGAGGATCGAAACGTCGAAGGTACCGCCGCCGAGGTCAAAGACGAGGATCTTCTGGTCAGATTCCTTGTCGAGGCCATAGGCCAGCGATGCGGCGGTCGGCTCATTGATGATGCGCAGGACTTCGAGACCGGCGATTTTTCCGGCGTCTTTGGTGGCCTGGCGCTGGGAGTCGGAGAAATAGGCCGGTACGGTGATGACAGCCTGGGTGACGGTCTCGCCGAGGTAGCTTTCGGCATCGGCTTTGAGCTTTTGCAGGATCATGGCCGAAATTTCCTGGGGGGTGTAGTTCTTGTCGTCGATGCTCACCTTGTGGTTGGTTCCCATTTCGCGCTTGATCGAGATGACCGTGCGGTCGGGATTGGTGACGGCCTGGCGCTTGGCCACCTGGCCAACCAGACGTTCCCCGGTTTTGGAGAAAGCGACGACGGACGGGGTCGTGCGGCTACCTTCAGCGTTGGCGATCACAACTGGCTCGCCGCCTTCCATGACAGCGACGCAAGAGTTTGTCGTACCTAAGTCAATACCAATGATTTTTCCCATGTGATTAAATCCTCCTGATTTGGATGAATGTTGTTTCGTTTTACCTGATCTGGATTTCTATGCTGAAAGGCTTAGTCAGCCCGTTCTTCTCCCAGGGCTGGCGGCTTGGTTTCAGTTGGCAACCTTGACGAGGCTGTGCCGGATCACCTTGTCGCCCCGGGTGTAGCCTTTCTGGAAGACTTCCACGACGGTCGATGCGTCCACCGAGTCATCCTCGATGTGCATGACGGCTTCGGACAGGTTGGGATCGAAGGTCTTGCCCAGGCAGTCGATCTCGCTGACATTGAGCCGGGCCATTGCATCAACAGCCTGTTTCTTGATCAGCTCAACACCTTCGGCTATGGCCTTGACCGAGTCATCATTGACAGCGGCAGCGATCTGGACGGCGCGATCAAGGCTATCCAGGACGGGCAGCCATTCCTTGAC
>DIGA01000060.1 GCA_002419365.1 Mageeibacillus sp. UBA5734
TGGCTGATCTACCCTCAGCCGCAAAAACTCATAATCAAGTCAGGCGTGCAGCAACCTGCATGGATTGATTTTTCTGGCCCCATCCAGCTGGAGTTTGTCGATCTGAGCGCGCAGTCCTTGCTGGCTGGCCTGTCTGACGGCTGGATGGACTGGCAATTGAAACGACTGGAAACAGCCCGGGACGGTGTCGTAACCGAAGCCCCTCCGGCGCTGATCCGGGTTTATCATGATCCAATATGTCCAGGCCAGGGTTACCGGATAGAAATCTCTGCCCAGGAAGTTTCGCTCTGGGCTTCCTCCGGAGCCGGGATCTTCTATGGCCTCGGCAGCCTGCGCCATCTCCTGGCTGCCAATCCGGGCACCCTGCCAGTCATCTGGATTGAAGACCATCCCGACTTAACCATCCGCGGCGTCCTGATCGACATTGGCCGCGGAAAAATCCCGACCTTGAAAAGTCTGTATGAGTTGATCGACTTGCTTGCTGACCTTAAGATCAATCATTTACAGCTCTACATGGAAGGCTTTTCGTTTTCCTATTCCCGCTATGCTGAGCTTTTTCCGGATGAAGCTCCGATTACAGCGGAAGAAATCCGCCTGCTTGATGCCTATGCCCGGGACCGGTTCATCGATCTCGTTCCCTGCCAGAACACCTTCGGACACATGGAAGCCTGGCTGGCATTGCCAGAATTCAATGCCCTGGCCGAGGCACCTGATGGATTACCCCTGGTCCCGGGCCTCCCGCCTCAGGTGACAACATTGGACCCGCGGGATCCTGGTTCTTTTGAGCTGGTTATGAACTTGCTCAATGAATTACTGCCCAATTTCACATCAGACTGGGTCAATATCAATTTTGACGAGCCGATCGAGTTCGGTCTGGGCAAAAACCGCGATCTGCCGGATGGCCAGTCGGTGAGCAGGCTTTTCCTTGATTTCCTGTGCCAGGTTTTGTCCGTCGCCCGTTCCCATCAGAAAAAAGGCATGATCTGGGGCGATTTTCTTTTCAGGCATCCGGAACTACTCTATGCCCTGCCCAAGGATCTGCTGGTCCTGGACTGGAATTATGAAAGCAGGAGCCCGTTTGAACCACATGCCAGAGAGCTGGACGAGCATGGGATCGAGTTTATCCTTTGTCCAGGGACCAGCAGCTGGAATTCACTGGCTGGACGGACCGACAACATGAAAGCCAATATCCTCGATGCTGCCGAACAAGCTTTGCGATACAAAGCACGAGGGATTCTGGTCACCGACTGGGGTGACTACGGCCATTGGCAGGTGCCGCCTGTGAGTTTTCCCGCGTTTGCATAC
Source organism: Mageeibacillus sp. UBA5734 (assembly GCA_002419365.1). Taxonomy (GTDB): domain Bacteria; phylum Bacillota; class Clostridia; order Saccharofermentanales; family UBA5734; genus UBA5734. The sequence goes on from DIGA01000060.1 coordinate 1,306, forward strand.
GCGGCTGCCTGGAGCTGGAATCTGGCGGGCAACCGGGACCTTGATGCAGCAGACTATCTAGACCGTTTTGTGTTCCAGGATCGGGCAAAAGTCATGGGCCATTTCTGGCAGGATCTGGGCAATTATTACCAGTTTGAAAACACGATCATCCACAACATGACCCTGACCTTCCTGGTCCTCTCGCCTCTCACCAAATGGGACACCCGTGAAGATTTTACAGCGAAACTGAACCTCTATTTCCAGCTGTTGCACACACTGGCCGGAACGTTCAACAGTCTGCCCACCTTGCTGGAGGCGGCATACGATTATAACGGCCTGATGGACTATCTGGATGAACTGCAGCAGCGCTTGGGCCGTCAAGAGATGCAATGTGCCAATTGTCATCATGTCTACCGGGAAGCCATTTACACCATCCAGCTGGTCCGGCACGGGGCGAAATTCTACCAGCTGTCACTTCAGATGGGGATATTGGATGAACCGGTGCTCAAGGCCAAGCTGGTCGCCTTGCTCGATGACCTGGGGGAAATCCTCGATTTGTTCCAGGAACTGTGGGCCGTGCGCAACCGGATCGGCGTCTCGGTCAACCGCAATGCGATGGGGTTATCCATCCTGTTGGCCAAGTACCGCCAGTTGCTTGCTGATCATAAAACAGACGCTTGATCGCTTATTCAATCAAGACGGATCGCCGGGACAAATGCGCCATAGCCTTGTTGTTCCATGTCCTCCAGCGGGATGAAGCGGAGGGCCGCTCCGTTGATGCAAAAACGCAATCCACCCCGGTCGACAGGTCCATCCTCAAACACATGGCCAAGGTGGGAGTCACCAACGCGGCTGCGGACCTCAGTACGAACCATGCCGAAGGATGTGTCCTCATGGTACGTGATCACATCCGGCACGATGGGCTGGGTGAAGCTGGGCCAGCCGCAGCCCGATTCGAATTTATCGCGCGACGAGAACAATGGCTCGCCGGTCACCACATCGACATACAGACCCGGATCGAACAAATCCCAATAGTCATTGGTAAAAGCCTGCTCGGTGTCGTTCCGCTGCGTGACAGCATACTGCTTATCGGTCAAAGTTGATCTGAGTGTGGCATCATCCGGCTTCTGGTAGAGTTTAGGGTCAACGGTTACAACCGGCACTTGTTCCAGGGTGGAAAAGTCGACGTGGCAATAGCCGTCTGGATTTTTCTCAAGATAATCCTGGTGATAGTCTTCGGCCGGATAATAGTTGTCCACTGGCAGGACTTCGGTTGCAAGTTTCGCGCCATATTGGGCTTCAATTTCAGCGACAACGGTTTCTATTGCCAGCAGGTCAGCCGTATCCAGATAATAGATCCCAGTCCGGTACTGCGTGCCCCGATCATTTCCCTGCTGATTGACCGACAGGGGATCGATGATTTTGAAAAATGCGCGCAGGAGGTCTGCGAGCCTGATCCGCTCAGGATCGTACAAGACCCGGACCGTTTCTGCATGACCGGTATCGTTGTAAACGACATCCTGATAGGTCGGGTTTTTGGTCTTGCCATTGGCATAGCCGACACTGGCATCGGCAACGCCCGGTACTCTGGCCAGGTAAGCCTCCACGCCCCAGAAACAGCCACCTGCCAGATAGATTTCTTTCAAGTCCTGGCCAGCATAGTCAATCTGAAGGTTGGGATTAGCAGGCAAATGACTATTGACCGGTTGGGCCGACATGGATGTTAACGTGGTGCGAATCGCTTCATGATCGATATGGCCGGGTTGGGTCTTGAACACAGCTCCATCTGTGTCGATAAACACGGATGTTGGATAGCCCCGTATACCATAGGCCCTGGCTATTACACCCCCTTCATCCAGAAGAACCGGGAAATCATAGCCTTGTTCGTTGTACCAGGCCAGAAAGCTGTCCCGATCCATTTCACCGCTGGTGCCTGGTGACACGATCGAAAGGACCACCATATCTTCGCTCCTGGCTGCCTCCTGGCTTAAAGCCGAAAATTCCGCCAGGCCACTGAGGCAGATCGGACACCAGGTCGCCCAGAATTTGATGTAGACTTTTTGGCCGGTGAAATCGGCCAGGGAAACGCTTTGACCCTCCACATCAGGCAAAGTGAAAATTTTTTCATCGTTGGTCCTTGGGGTCGCAGCGGAGCAGGCACCCAGGGTGAGAGACAATGCCAAGACCAAGGCCAGGATTAGGGCTGTATGAAGAGCAGGATTTTGAAGCATCGTTTTCATTCGAGACCACCTCGGTTCACGTGCTCATTTCTGTCAGGGCAAAAAGAGTGAATTGACGACATTCAGATTGTCCGTCATCAGGAGGATGCCCATGGCGATGATCAGGACGCCACCCACTTTCTGGACAACGGGCAAATAGCGGTTGAAGCGTTTGAACAGACGCAGCAGCGACTGGGTAAACACTGCCACCAGTAAAAAAGGCACTGCCATGCCCAGTGTGTACACAAGCATGAAAAAGCCTCCCTGCAGGGCCTGGTTGCCACTCGAAGCCATGACCAGGACAGCCGCCAGGACTGGGCCAATGCAGGGCGTCCAGCCAAAGCTGAACGTCAGGCCGAGCACATACGAGCCAAAAATGCCACCTCTCCCCGCCGAATCGACCGACAGGCGTTTCTCCTGTTCCAGGAAAAGCAGCTTGAAGATCCCCGTCTGGTGCAAGCCGAGCATGATGACTAGTCCACCCGCCAGGACCAGGAACAGTCGACTGTTGAAAACCGTGCCAAGCGCACCGGCACCAAACCCGAGCAAGATGAAAGAGGTTCCCAGCCCCGCGATGAAGACAAGTGTCTGGGTGAACAGGCGGCGATTGAACTGCCAGAGTCGCGGTTTGCCAGCTGGAGCAGTTGAGGCAGGCGTCGCTGACATCACCAATAAGGCGGCATTGCTCGGATCAAGACTTTCCCCAGCTTCTGATCGGCTCTGGTCAGACGTCAGCCCCCGGGACAAAGTCCCGATGTAGACCGGCAACAACGGAACGATGCAAGGGGAGAAAAAGGACAGCACCCCTGCTGCAAACACACTCCAGATAAACAACGTTCCAGTATCCACCATGATCTTTTTACCCTTTCAATTCGGGATGATTTGTCAAGGCCAGTGAATGACCCAGTTAATCCTAGTTAAATAATAGGATAAAAGTCGACTTGGAAAAAGTGAGTTTGGTACAGATTGGGTGCACCTTCTGAAGAGGGGGCCCCCTCTTCACTGCCAGGTTTGGTACCAGATCGTGCCGTATCCCGGTCGGACGAGCTGCAACACCAGTCAAATCGCACCCCTGGACATCCCATTTCTGTGCGGCCAAGCAACAAACTCACGAAAACCGATCGAGATCGGCCATGTTATAATGAAACTATATTCATGTAACTATCTACGAAAAGAGGTTCATGATCATGCAGAAAAAGTCGCGTTTCCTGGCGTTCAGTCTGATTGGTGTCCTGGTCCTGGCCACGATCCTGTATGTGCCGCAACCGGCAGCGGCTGAGACGACTCCTTATGAAATCGTTGCATCCTATTCTGCTCCCCTGCCGGAAAATCTCACAGTAACGCTCCAATACACCACTTATTTTATCCCGACATCGTATGTTTTAGTGACAGCGGGTGGAGCCAATATCCGCTCCACGCCAGATGCCAGCGCGCCAATCATCGGCAAAGCAGCCCATTTTGAAAAGGTTCCGGTCCTTGCCCTGGTCCGGGGCAGTTATGTGGCCAATTACCTGACAGACCTCTGGTACGAGGTGGAACAAAAGGTGGGCGAACAGTCCATTCGCGGGTACATTCTGGCCACGCTTGGCGAAGTGCGGACCTTCCAGTTTGGGAAAATGCTTGATTCGGCTCAACTGTTAAAATCTGAGCTCGATGTCCAGACCACAGCCTATATCAGCAATTACAAGAACTGGAATGGTCTGGCGCCGCTGCACCAAGGCCTGGCGTTCGATCCCTATGGGGTCAAGCGCTCGCAATCTGCACCAGCTTATCTGTCAGCCAGTTCGGCCGCCGACTTTCGCTACATTGCCGATGGCACACTGGTGACCATTCTCGGTCAAACCGACTCGTTTTACAAGATCCGGACGTTGAACTTCCCTGGGGAATACTACGTACCCAGGCGCTATGTCTCCCTGCAAAATTCGATCGACCTGCTGACGAAAGTCATTGTCATTGATCGCAAGAACCAGAACGAAGGCATCTTTGAATATTCCGGTGGCCTATGGTTCCTGGTGTCGTACACGTTTGCCACCACGGGCGAGCAGGCCAAATACAAGGAACCTACCGATCTGGGCTACTATATGGCGATTAACAAGGTCGACAAGTTTCTCTACCTCGATGATGTCACGCGGGAAATTGCCGGCTATGCCCCCTACGGCATCCGCTTTGGCGGTGGCGCCTACATCCACGGCGTGCCGGTCGACCTGCGGCGCAACATTCCCGTTGGCCAGCGCGTCACGTCTTTTCCCCCGATGATTGAATATTCTGCGACCATCGGTACGACACCCCGCTCGCACAAATGCGTACGCAACTACACCAGCCACGCCAAGTACCTCTGGGACTGGAGTGAAATCGGCAAAACGGCCGTGATTGTGATTGAGTGAAAGGGATCAGGACAAAACGAGTTTCAATTTATTTTTTGCTTGATTGAAGGATATGGATTGAAAGTGTGCAGCGCGCTGATCAAAAGAACTATTACGATATAGGCAAACGCGATGCCTAATCCCCATCGAAACCATGGATTGATGTATACCACCCGGATTTGGTGTTCACCAGGAGGAAGGGAGATCGAGAACCCAACCGGTTCCATCCGATCCATCTGCCACGGCTTGCCATCTACAGTCGCCTGAAAATATGGATCAAACTGGTATATGAAACGAATGGTCTCCTCACGATTCGAACGAGAGACTAATTTGATTGAATTTGTGGTCAGTTGATAGTCTGTGATCGCTTCACCATGCGTATTGCTGACGATTGGCTGGGCAAAGCGATCAAAAAACAGCGTTCTCAAAGGATCGTGGAAAACTGGAACAATCCCGTAGGGTCTTAAGTTATCACGATAAAAGGACGAATAGGCTGAAGGGATAAGATACAAGTTGACCCCGCAAGAACGAAGATAGTCGACCGGGATTTCATTTGAATGTTCTACGATCGCTGAATGGTTGAGATTAAAGGTTGATCTAGCTGTTTGATCTGGCACGAGCAAATCGTAACCAGCAAAATAGTCTAAACCTGTCAGTGTTGCAGCATTGAACCCAAGAGACGGATATACAGAGACACCCTTTCCTTCTGGCAGATCAGAAAAGTATTCATTGAAAGCAAAAGACAAAATGCGACCAGTATGCAGGGTATCTGCTAATGGTTCAATCTGAGGAATCGAATCGATTTGTTTGTACCCAAAATGCTGATATGGTTTCAAGGTATAAACAGCAGCTAAATTGGTCACTTGACCGATGAGGACAGCCATAAGCAAGATTGAAGGAATCCGGTTATTGTATTTATGCTCGAGAAGCCTTGATCTGGCTGACAGGTATTGACTGGATCGCAGAACAATCTTTTGAAAAATGATTGCTGCCAAGAAAACCAAGTAGAAATCAAAAAAAACCATGACTTTAAACGGCCATCTGAAACGATTGATGATCGGAATTTGATAAAGAAAGTAATTGAATGTCAGGCTGCTCGTCCAACATACGGCGAACAATGCAGGCACCAAAAATGTTATCTCGAGTCGAGACACATGAATCCTATTGGTGCGAAAAAGGGTAACAAGTGAATAAACCATCCCAATGGAGACTAGTAGCAAGGCTATATAACCTATATGGCCAATGTTGGCCAAATTAATTGTTGGATTTAAATGGACCGGATGAATAATTCGCTGATACTCCTGAAAAGGGAAAACCAGATTTTTAAACAGAGCGAAAAAGTCAAGATACAAATCTGCGAAGTTGCCAAATGGCAACGGCAAACTGCGACCATGGGAATTTTGCATGAGGTCCCACATCGGTAACAATAACGGCATTGAAAGCAACAAGAAAGGTCCATAGCTTGGGATGTAAGACTTGAATATAACAAACACATTTTGTTTCAAGATCAATCGGACCCATAACAGGACTGTCAAAAACTCAAAAATGACCGCATAGATGAAAAACTGGACATGCCCCTGATAAAAAAAGAGTAATCGACACAATATTGCCAATGAATTCCACAGGGAGCGGGGCTGTTTGAGTTGACGAAAACCAAGTGCAATCATCCAGGGCCAATAAGCTGCTACACCTGACACAGGCACCCAGGAATTTGAAACAAAAATTACGAAGCTATTGAGCGACCAGGTTAATCCAGAAAAGGCCGCTATGCCTGAAGATAATTCAAGATCTCTAGCTAGAAAATAACAGCCAGCAGCACCAATCAGAATATGAATGATGACCAGAATATCAATCGCCGCGAAAGAGTGGGCAAATATTATCCGGCTAAAAAAGACAGCAAGGTAGGCTAAAGGATAAAGGGCAGCCGACTGGCCCTGTGCAAGACTTGGGATGCCCATGAATTGATGAAAATTATAGGTCGCCAATTCACCTGCTGCCAGACTTTCATAATTGTGTATGAAGTAGGGCAAAAAATAATTCCGGTTATCATCTTGTAAAAAAAAGTAAGGGTGCATCCATTCAGCCAGCCACAGCACCAGGCATATTGCCAGTATCATGATGCCAAAAAACCAATGGTTGCTCATGAAATTCAGAAGTCGTCTTCTTGTTCTCCCAGCCTTAAACGTGAGCGATTGTAACATGGCTATTGATCCATTTTATGAGCAACAACCAGAACCGAAAGGCCCGGAATATGCATCTGGACTCGATCAAGAATGCGGCAAATGTGAAAATCCAAGTTAAGGCAACCAGCCAGACATCTGGTCAAAAAAGAAGCTTCTGACAACTGCCAGTGTCCGATTCCTTTTTGCATTTGAACCCCGTATCTGTTCTCGACAGGTGACGAATGATGTGATCGTTTCTGAATCACCTGACCCAATTTCTCCAGACCAGTCAACAGTGACCTGACCAGGAAAAGTGAAAAATAAAAATATTGAGCACTCTTGATGGTCAACTGGTGTGACGAAAACAGACTGGATAGTTCTTTAAGGTTGTATCTTCTGTAATGCTTCAAAAAGACATCATGATTCGAAAACAGGCTTTGGAAAGCAGGAACCGTCGAAACAATCAAACCGCCAGGTTTCAGTTTTAATTTCAAGCTGTCGATAAAAGCGTGATCATCCTCAACATGTTCCAGGACATCCAGCAAAATCAAGCCATCTAAAGACAAGTCAAGTAATTCATCCAAGCTGCTATGGATTTTCAGTCGATCATCTGTCCTCGTCGACCATACGCCATTCTGTTGCTCGCCGTATCCTGGATCAACGGCGTGCAAATTCCACGAAATTGTTTGAGCATCCATTTTCTCAATCAATTTCTCAGCAAAATACAGATCACCGGCACCGATATCTGCCAAGACAACCTGCTGTCGGTCTTTTATTTCAGACAGGATCAGGTCGGTTAACTGTTCCATCCTGCTGATTTCCCAAGGATGCCGTTGTTTTGATTGAGCAACTTCGCGCAAATCCATGGATCACCCCCTGATGTCGAGATCCGAAATGTTGCTTTCTTTGACGATAAAAACTGGACGCCTTTTTGTTTCCAGGTATGTTTTTTGCAAGTATTGACCTAGAATGCCAATCGTAAACAGTTGCAGGCCGCTGGTTGTAAAGATGATGCAAGCGAGAGAGGGCCAGCCGGCAACAGGGTCTCCATAAACCAGGGTTCGGAAAATGATCAAACCTACGAGCAGCAATGCAATTGCAAAAAAGAGCAGCCCACCAAATGAAGCTAGTGTCAGGGGCAAGGTTGAAAATGAAAAAATGCCTTCCAATGAATACAGCACCAGCTTCCAGAAAGTCCATTTGGATTGTCCAGCTACCCTTTCGACATTCTCGTATTCAATCCAATGGTTTTTAAAGCCAACCCAGCTGAATATGCCCTTTGTGAATCGATTAATTTCTGTCATGTTCAATATTGCCATAGCCATTTGCCGTGTCATCAAACGAAAGTCTCTGGTGCCATCAGCCAAATCAATGCTTGAGATCCTCTTGATCATTTTATAGTACAATCGTGCACAGATAGACCGGATCACGGGCTCACCTTCGCGATTGATCCTTCTCGCTGTCACGCAATCACAATTGCCAGATAATACTACATCATACATGCCTAGTATTAATTCTGGTGGATCCTGCAAATCTGCATCCATCACGACCAGATAATCTCCGGTTGCAGCCTTCATTCCAGCATAGATCGCTGCGTCTTTTCCAAAATTTTTTGAAAGTGACAAATAGTTTACACGCTTATCTGTCACACGGATTGATTTGATCACATTCAGTGTATGATCAGATGAACCGTCATCGACAAATATCATTTGAATGTCAGCATGCTTCTCCAGCATTTTTTCACCGACTGAATGGATTTCGTTATAAAACCGAGGGAGTGTTTCTTCCTCGTTCAAACAAGGAATGACTACAGATATGCATACAGAATGTGAAAATTCGCTATTCATTTGGTTTTCCATCTCAATCCTTATTACCAGAAAGTTTTATCAAGACAAGTCACTTAATAAATGATTGCTTTGCAGTCAAGTGGCTTGAATTCATATCATTGAATAAGATTATACTGATTTTGATCGCTAACTGCATGAAGCACATAATTTCAAATATTTATCGAGTCTGTCTAATAACTTACATCGATTTCTTTGACCTTCTCTGACTTTCGTAACCTATGTGACTTGAAAGCAGACTTTTCTTGCTTATAATGAAAATCACTAAAGTCAAACAAAGTCAAACAAGGAGGAAGCAACAATGTTTGAGCTCATTCCCGTTAATCGCAGAAAAAACTATCTGGTCCATCGCAACCTGTTCTGGCATGATATGGACACGCTCTTTGATCAATTCTTCAATGATAGCTTGCTTCTTGCCAAGCCATCAGAAAAGACTGGGATGCGTGTTGACATTAAAGACACCCAGGACGCCTTTGTGATCGAAGCAGAATTGCCCGGTATCAATAAAGAAAATATTGATATCAAGATCCAGGATAATCTCCTGACCCTTTCAGTCAACCAGGAAGAAAATTCTGAAAACAACAAAGATTCGTACCTCGTTCGCGAGCGTCGTGTCCGCTCCCTGCAGCGCAGCTTTGATGTCAGCGCCGTCGATGCAGACAAGATCTCAGCCAAATTTGAAAATGGCCTTCTGGCTCTGCAATTACCCAAGAAAGAACTTGTTAAGCCAGAGAGTCGCAAAATCGATATCGAATAATGTTCTCGTGACCTGGGCTGGTGCGATCCATCGATCGTGCCGGCCTTTTTTATGGCGCGTAACAGGGCGCATATTTGGCAGCCAGCCGGATCGCTTCGATCATGCTGACGGCGCTGGCTATCCCCTGGCCGGCAATATTGAAGGCCGTACCATGGTCAACTGAAGTCCGCAGGAAGGGCAGGCCATTGGTGATGGCGATCGTCCGTTCGAAGTCGTAGGTCTTGGTCGCGATGTGCCCCTGGTCGTGGTAAAGCGACAAAACAGAATTATAGTGGCCTTGCAGCGCCAGATGAAAGACAGAATCGGCACCAACCGGTCCTTCGACAGCATAGCCCTGTGCCTGGAGTTCCTGGACCGCTGGTTCCACTTCCCTTACCTCTTCATCGCCAAACAAGCCATGTTCGCCGCTGTGCGGATTGAGCCCGGCTATTGCCATCGTTCCTTCTACGACTCCCAGCCGGCGCAGCGCAGCCGTGCAGCGCTGGACATAGTCAATCAAGCGATCTTTCGTCACCAGGTCGCAGGCTTTGCGCAGGGATACGTGGCGGCTGAGAAAGAAGACACGCAGGCCTCTGACTTCAAACAGTGTCAGAGGATCTGCGGTTCCGGTCAGGTCGGCAAAAATCTCCGTATGGCCGATAAAGGGGACCCCTGCCGCTTTGAGTGATTCCTTGTTGATCGGAGTCGTGGCCACGGCATCGACTTGCCGGTCCAAGGCCAGTTCGATCGACTTGGCGATAAATTCAAAAGCAGCTTGGCCGCACAGAGCGCTGACCTTGCCAACGACAAATTGTGCCGGGTCTGCGTTTCCCAAGTCCATCAAGCTAAGGACACCTGTTTCGCCCTGACACTGGTCTGGCGTTGTGACGGTCTGGATCTGCACGGATACCTGGCAGCTGGCGATCGCTCGCTCCAGGACACGGCGATCACCGATCACCAGAACCTTGGCGACTGTTGAAACAGCAGGGTCGGCCATGGCTTTGACAATGATTTCGGGACCGATCCCAGCCGGGTCACCCATTGGGACTGCAATGATTGGACGATTCATGCGTTTCGACTCCTTCCTCTGGCGGACAGACGTTCAGGTCCGACTTGACGAGAGCGTCACCTGTGAACTTGACAGGCTCCGTCGCCCGCGATATAAAGCATCGTATTCCAGTATGGAACGCAGCTGACACCACAGTTGACTGGAATCATTATACGAAAGAAGGACATGAAAATGATCAGAAAATTTCGCTCTTTATCCCTCCTTTTAGTTCTGGCCCTCGCACTTGCTGCGCTATCCGCCTGTGCCGGCCAGACACCCACAGCCACAACGGCCGCCCAGACCCAAGCAGCAGCAGAAACATCAGCCGCTGCCGAGACGACTGCCGCACCTGTGACACTGAAGGTCGGTGCCACCCCAGTTCCCCATGCCGAGATCCTCAAGGTCGCCCAGGCCGAGCTTTTAAAGCAGAACATCAATCTGGAAATCGTTGAGTACACCGATTATGTCCAGCCCAACCTGGCCCTCGACAGCAAGGAACTTGACGCCAATTTTTTCCAGCACCTGCCCTATCTGCTCGACTTCAATGCCAAAAATGGCACCAAGCTCGTCAGCCTGGCCGCCGTGCATTTCGAACCGCTCGGCCTCTATCCCGGCCGGACCAAAAGCCTGGCTGACCTCCAAGACGGCGCAACGATCGCCGTTCCAAACGACACCACCAACGAAGCCCGGGCTCTGCTCCTGCTCCAGGCCCAGGGTCTGATCGAATTGCCAGCCGACGCCGGCCTGGAAGTCACCCCAAAGGACATCACTGCCAATCCGAAAAACTTGAAATTCACCGAAGTCGAAGCTGCCCAGATTGCCCGCGCACTGCCTGACGTGGATGCCGGTGTCGTCAACGGCAACTACGCCATCGAAGCAGGCCTGACCATGTCCGACGCATTGGCTGCTGAAGCCGCCGACTCGATTGCAGCCCAGACTTTTGGCAATATCCTGACCATTCGCGAAGGGGACGAAGCCCGTCCGGAACTGGTTGCCCTGGCCGATGCCCTGAAGTCGCAGGCAGTCCAGGACTTCATTGCCAGCCAGTATGCAGGTTCCGTAGTCGCTCTGGGCTGACAGGATTTTTCCACTGTCAGCAGACCGACTTAAGCTGACACCTCAACGTCAGCACCAGATTGCAGCAGGGTCTTCCCTGCTGCAATCTTTTTGATTATTCTTAGGGGTATTATTGTCAATGTCTGGCAAACAGATCTTTAACCATGAGGTTTATTGATGATTGAAATCCGCAATCTGACCAAAATCTATCCGGCCACTGGCAGCAGCCCGATGGTACGGGCGCTGGACCAGGTGAACCTGACGATCGATACAGGAGATATTTTCGGCATCATCGGTCTTTCCGGCGCCGGTAAAAGCACCCTGATCCGCTGCATCAACTTGCTGGAAAGGCCGACTGAAGGTGAGATCCTGGTCGATGGCCTGGATGTGGCCAAGCTGAACGCCCATGATTTGCGGGCGTTCCGCAGTCGATTTGGCATGGTCTTCCAGGACTACAACTTGTTCATGCAGCGGACGGTCGCCCGCAACATCGCTTTTCCGCTGGAAATATCCGGTGTTCCTGCGGCAGAGCGAGCTGCCAGAGTCACCGAGCTTCTGGAACTGGTCGGTTTGTCTGACAAGGCCAACGCCTACCCGGCCCAGCTCTCCGGAGGCCAGAAACAGCGGGTGTCCATTGCCCGTGCACTGGCAACACACCCTGAATTCCTGCTTTGTGACGAGCCAACGTCTGCCCTTGACAGCCTGACGACCACCTCGATCCTCAACCTGCTGTCGGACATCAATCGCAAGCTTGGCGTCAGCATCATCATCATCACCCATGAGACCAGCGTCGTACGCCGTATTTGCCGCCACATGGCGGTCTTGTCGGAGAACCGCATCCTGGAAACAGGTGCAGTTGCTGATCTGGTGGCCAATCCGCAAAGTGCCCTGACCCGCCAGTTGCTGAAGCTGGAGCAGACGGTTGCCGAAGATGCTGCGGACGCGTTTGATGCCTTGGATGCCTTTGAAGCGGAGGTGCACGATCATGAATGAATTCGGCCCCTGGCTCCAGGAATTCTGGGCCGATTACGGTTTGCTGCTGATAGAAGGTACGGGTGCAACCATCTGGATGGTTCTGGCTTCCACCCTGCTTGCCCACTTGATTGGACTGCCTATCGGCGTGCTGGTCGTGATCACCGATCGCGGCCTGTTGGTCCCCATCAAGCCAGTCCATGCCATTCTGGAAGGGATCATCAACATCGGCCGCTCCATCCCGTTCATCATTTTGATGATTGCCCTGATTCCTTTCACCCGCCTGGTCGTCGGCACATCCCTGGGTGTCAATGCGACGATCGTCCCACTCGTCATTGCGGCGGTTCCTTTTGTCGCCCGGCTGACGGAAAGTGCCCTGAAGGAAATCCCCGCTGGTGTCATCGAATCCTGTCATGCCATGGGTGCCACGATCAGCCAGATCGTTTTCCGGGTTCTGGTGCCCGAAGCCATGCCAGCCCTGATCCGCGGTCTTTCGCTGACAGCCATCACCCTGGTGGGCTATTCCGCCATGGCCGGGGCGATCGGCGGCGGTGGACTGGGGGATATCGCAATCCGCTACGGCTACCATCGCTACCAAACTGACGTCATGTTCGTCACGATCGTTTTACTGATTGTTCTGGTCCAGGTGATCCAGGGCAGCGGCAATGCTCTCGCCAACCAGGTCGACAAGCGAAAGCGCTGACGTGTCTGTGGTTCCCGACATTCAAGGCTGTCATCCCAGGCTGCTGCCAGGATGACAGCTTTTTCAACAGTCCGGAAACTGTTGCTCGAAAAAGCAGGGGAATCGACTATAATGAACGTATCAGAGCAAGTCTGTTTAGCAAGATCCGTCAAAGGTGCTCATATGGAAAACGAATTTGAAGAAGGTTTCTGGGAGGTCTACGACCGGGCCGAGGAATTGGCAAAGAAAGATCCAGAATGGCGTTTTCTGGAGGAGCAGATCCACCATGCCCTCAATCGCTTTGAAACGATCGAAGGCCTGCAAGACAGGCTCATCACGCCGATTGACAAGCAGTATGTCCTCTTCATGAAAAAAATCTATGAGGTCATGCGCCAAAACGAGGCCGCTGCCACGCAAAAAGCAGTCTTACCGCACGTCGATCACAAAGATGTCAAACACTGAATTCTTTTTCCACCCGGACCAGGGCACTGGCAATGACCTGGTGCATGTCGTAGTACTTGTAGTCAGCCAGTCGGCCACCAAAGATCACGTTGTTCTCCTGGTCAGCCAATGCCTTGTATTGCAGATACAAGGCATTATTTTTGTCATCATTGACCGGATAATAGGGCTCATCACCTTGTTTCCATTCTGCCGGGTATTCACGGGTGATAACGGTCTTGTCCTGGGTGCCGAATTCAAAATGCTTGTGCTCGATGATCCGGGTGAAGGCCGTCTCACGGTCGGTGTAATTGACGACCGCATTGCCCTGGTAATTCTCTGAGCCTAATGTCTGGTGTTCGAATCGCAGGCTGCGGTATTCGAGATTGCCGAAGCGGAAGCCATAGAACTCATCGATCATGCCGGTGAAAACGGTCTTGCCGGCGAGCGTTTCCAGTTCCACGCGGTGGGAGAAATAATCAGTCTCCAGCCGCACGTCAATGCCCTCGAGCAGGCGGTTGGTGATCTGGTTGTAACCGCCCTCCGGAATGCCTTGGTATTTATCATTGAAATAATTGTTGTCGTAAGTGAAACGCACCGGCAGGCGCTTGATGATGAAGGCTGGCAGCTCGGTAGCCGGACGGCCCCACTGCTTTTCGGTATAGCCTTTGATCAGTTTCTCATAAATGTCGGTACCAACCAGGGAAATCGCCTGCTCCTCGAGATTGTGCGGCACCGAAATGCCAGCAGCCATGCGCTGGGCCGAGATCCGGGCCTGGGCCTCCGCTGGCGTGATGACCCCCCAAAGCTTGTTGAAGGTGTTCATGTTGAAAGGCAGGTTATAGATTTCGCCCTTGAAATTGGCGATCGGTGAATTGGTGTAGCGATTGAATTCGGCAAACTGGTTGACATAGGTCCAGATGCGCTTGTCGCTGGTATGGAAAATGTGGGCTCCGTAGACATGGACATTGATCCCGGCGACAGATTCGCAGTAGATATTGCCGCCCGTATGTTTTCTCCGGTCAATGACCAGGCAGCGCTTGCCGCGCAAGGCCGCCTCATGGGCAAACGTTGCACCAAAAAGGCCGGCACCAACGATCAGGTAATCATAGGGCTTTTCCATAGGGAGACCTCGCTTGTCTGTTTTTTATGATTTTAACATGGAAATGGCAACCAGATCATTATGTAACGCGCCTTACCGCTCCAGGAAATGTTTGATGGTATCGTCAACTTACAAGATTCGTCAATCGCAATCGATTCTGACAGATTCTGAAATCGATTCACTTATTTTTAGGAGGTATCCCATGCCTGTTCGTGATTCATCCGCTGTCTGGAATGGCAATTTGAAAGAGGGCAAAGGCGTCATGCGCCTGGGCTCCGGCATGTACGAGGGGCCTTTCACCTTTGCATCCCGCTTTGAAGAAGGCACCGGCACCAACCCTGAGGAGCTGATTGGCGCAGCCCATGCTGGCTGTTTTTCGATGTTCCTGTCGGCCATCCTCACTGATGCCGGACATGTGCCGACCCGGATCTCCACCTCGGCCAAAGTCCACCTCGGCGCCGGGCCGAAAATTGTCCTGATCGAGCTGTCCACCGTCGGTGAAGTCCCCGGGATTGACACCGCCACCTTCCTGGAATTCGCTGAAAAAGCCAAAGTCGGGTGCCCCGTCTCCCAGGCGTTGTCGGCAGTTGAGATGAAACTGACAGCTGAACTGATCTGACCAGAGTCATTCAGGGCTATTCATTTGCCATAAGGACCGTTCCGCAAGGGACGGTCTTTTTCATCCCCCGCCTTGAGGATCATCGCGATCAGGGCCTGCATGGCGGGTGTCAGGTATTTGTTTTTGTGGTGAACCAGGCTGAAAGCACGGACCAGGTCGAGGCCCTCGACCCTTACGGTCCGCAACGAGCCTGAACGCAGAGATGCTGTGATCAGGCGACTGGAGAGCACCGCGATGCCCAGTCCATTCACGGCAGCCTGGACCATGGCGTCCGAGTTGATCGCTTCCCAGGCAATGTTCCACGGGATCTGCTGCAAGGACATGGTATGCGCGAACAGTTCGCGGGTTCCGCTGCCCTGCTCGCGCACAATGAAGGACTGGTCATCCAGCGCGTGCAGCGGAATGGGGCGGTCGATGTTGAAAAACGGGTGTTTGCGACCACAGGCCAGGACCAGGTGGTCAGCCATGAACGGCTGGACCAGGATGTCCTGGCTTGTGATCGAGCCTTCAACCAGAGCCAGATCCAGTTCATTGCGGATGACCAGCTGCTCGATATCCCTCGTGTTGCGGATACTCGCCTCGACTCTGACCTGCGGATACAGGTCGCCGAAAGCGGTCAGGAAGTCCGGCAGGAGACAGGTTCCGATCGTCAGAGTCGCCCCGACACGCAGGCTGCCGCTGGCAGATTCAGCCTCGATGGCCTGGTCCATTTCGCCAAGCAGATTGATCATATGCCGGGCATAGCCGAGCAGGACTTTGCCAGGTCCTGTCAAATATAATCGCCGCGACAATCGGTCGAACAGCCTGACCCCATAATGCTTTTCCAGATCAGCGATGGCCTGGCTGACCGTTGGCTGGGCGATGAACAACGCTTCCGAAGCGCGTGTCATGTTGCCCGCATCGACAACAGCCAGGAAGATGTGCAGGTGGCGCAGGGTCATACCTTTCACCTCGAGAATTACCATAGGATTTTTACTATCTTATTTATATTATCATTGTATTTTTAAAATTGATAAACTTTAGCTACACTGGATGGAGAATTTTTGATTGGAGGTCTGTTCAAATGACCGTGAAAGGGCGCACAGGACCCGGTCTGTTGCTTTGCCTGGCAATCGCTGTCCCGGCCTGGTTTTTGGGATTACGCATGCCGGTGATTGGCGGGCCTGTCTTTGGCATTCTCATGGGAGTCCTGATTGCCAATCTCTTCCCCACTCTGACTTCTGGCTTTGCCGGTTTCAGCTTTGAGCCCGGTATCCGGTTGACCAGCAAGAAACTGCTCCAGGTGGCGGTGGTTTTGCTCGGTTTCGAGATGAATTTTGCCACGATCGTCAAGGTCGGTGGCCAGTCGCTGTTTGTCATGCTGTTCACCCTGACCGCTGCCTTTGTCACAGCCTATGCTATAGGCAAGCTTTTGCACCTGGATGGCAAAACTGTCACCCTGATCGGTGTTGGCACCTCGATCTGCGGTGGCTCGGCAATTGCGGCGACAGCACCTGTAATTGCAGCCGATGATGAAGAAGTCGCTGCAGCGATCTCGACCATTTTCCTGTTCAATGTCCTTGCGGTCTTCATCTTCCCTGCTCTGGGCCATTCGCTGAACTTGAGCGATATGGGATTTGGCCTCTGGGCTGGCACAGCGGTCAACGACACGTCCTCGGTTGTAGCAGCAGGAACGGCCTGGAGTGCCGCAGCTGGCAACAATGTCGCCCTCAGCTATGCGACGATTGTCAAACTGACCCGGACGCTGATGATCGTGCCAATCACCTTCACCCTGGCCATGCGTACGGCCCCGCTGGCGCGCCGGCAGGAAAATGCCTCTGAAGCGCCGGCGTATAACCTGGTGCGGACTTTCCCCTGGTTTGTCATCGCTTTCCTTGCCGTCGCCCTGCTGAACACCTGGCTGCCCTGGCCGGATCTGGCCAGCAAATTCGTCACGGCCGGCAAATTCCTGATCGTCATGGCCATGTCCGCCATCGGCCTGAACACCCGTTTCAAACGCCTGATCGCCCAAGGCTGGCGGCCCATCCTGCTCGGACTTTGCTGCTGGTTTGCCGTCGCCAGCGTCTCCCTGCTCGTCCAGAAACTGACCGCAGCGCTGTAAAAGGGACGCCGTCCCTTTTTCGGCAGAATGGTATAATTGTGTTCAGAATGGTCAGGTGAAGACAGATGCGCACAGTCGTTTTTCTGGTGGATATGAACGCGTTTTTCATTTCGTGCGAAATGACACGGCGTGCTGAACTGCGCGGCAAGCCGGCGGCTGTTGCCGGTGATCCGCAGCGTCGGACCGGGATCATCCTGGCAGCCAATTACGAAGCCCGGGCCTTTGGGGTAAAAACGACCATGCTGGTGCATGAAGCACAGCGGCTGTGCCCGGACATCACACTCGTTCCACCGGACCATGATTTTTACGAGCAAAAGTCTCGCGAAGTCATGCAATTGCTCCGGCGATTCACGCCTATTGTCGAACCCAACAGCATCGATGAAGCCTGGCTGGACATGACCGGTTGCGAAAAATTGTCAGGTACGCCGCTTGAAGCGGCACGTTCGATCATGCAGACGATCAACGGAAATTTGGACCTATGGTGTTCGATCGGAATTTCCGACAACAAATTCCTGGCCAAGATGGCTTCAGAAATGAAAAAGCCGCAGGGGATTACCGAACTGTGGCCGGAAGATGTGCCCGCCAAGCTCTGGCCACTGCCGGTCGGTGCCATGTATGGTGTCGGCCAGAAGACCGCCGACAAGCTTAAGCGCCTCGGTGTGGCCACGATCGGTGAACTGGCTCGACTTGATATGGAATTTCTGGTCGAACGTTTTGGCAAAAGCGGCATCGATCTCTATCGACATGCGCACGGACTAGCAGATGATCCAGTCCGTGCCACTGACGACGATTCCGTCCAGTCGATCGGCCGCTCGAAGACCTTGTCTGAGAATATTTCTGATCTGGAAAAAGCCAAGCGAATTTTACTGGGTTTGTCTGACGAAGTCGCCGCGACAGCACGCAGGCAAAACCTGAAAGGTCAAGTGGTTCAAATCACGCTCAAATACACGGATTTCAAGGTGATCACACGCCAGACCATGGTTTCTGCTACAAACCTTTCGCAAGAAGTGTACCTGGCTGGTTGTGCTTTGCTTACTAAAAACTGGGACCCTGGTAAGCCGGTCCGCCTGATCGGGATCAGCCTCGGGCATTTTCAAAAGCACAAGGAAAACCGCCAACTGACCCTGTTTGACCAGATTGATGGTAATCAAGACAATAAGGCACTCGAACATGTGCCACAAACAGGCAAAGTCGATCAGGCCGTCGATTCGATCCGCGAGCGGTTCGGCCAAAACAGCATCACCCGGGCGTCACTGATGAAAAAGAAGAAGCCCAAAGATGACTGACCATCCTTGTCTGAATCCAATGGATGGATCAATTCAGAACTTTGATGATCTGGACAAACTCAGCATTGACGATTTGGCGTCCACTGGCCGTTTCCACCTCAATCCAGTTCTCGTTGACCTGAATGATTTTTCCTTTGACCGTGCTGCCGTAGGAACCAGAAGAAATTTTGCACTGTTTCCCTGTGTATTGTTGTAGCAATTCATTGGTCATCGCAACTTTCCTCCTGTGCCTGATTCGTTTTGCCGCCAGTATAAGTTGAAATGCATGTTGCTGATGCAACAGGACGAACAGAATAAAAATCGGGAAATAAAGCGTAACAAACGTGCCTGAGTCCATCAGCAATCACCCCTTTTTGAAAAGGGACCGGGTCCCTTTTTGGGCAAAAAGCCAGAAACAGGCTCCCCTCTAAGCTTTGCGGGCTTGGAGGGGAGCAGTGTGTGTGTGTTTGCGATTCTGTCGTCCGGACGCCTTCAATCAATTGTTCAGGCAGCCAAACGTTCAGCTGTTTTCCCGTTTCTTCCACAGGATGAGAAGGGTCCCAGCCAACAGAAGGGTCATCAGGCCGATCACTTTGAACGGGTAAGCGTCAGATAGATCGCCGGTTTGGGGCATTTCTGCTCCGAAGACATCCAGGATAGCTGCCAAGGTAGTTGTCGGTGCCGGAGTCGTTGTCGGAGGCGGCGGGAGGGTATCAATGTCGACGTCTGCACCGTCGCTGTCACTGACCGGTGTCTGCTCGTCGTCTGTACCGCTGACGGTGACAATGTCATCGATATTTTCGCCGCGGTCGCCATCGATGGATGCCTCAAAGTAGACCGTCAGGCTGGCTCCCGGCAGGATGGTCTGCGGCAACGTGATCGGTGTGGTCAGGGTGGCATTGGTGTAGAGAAGCGGACTAAAGGCGGGGCCGCCTTCGATCGAGTCGGTCAGGCTGGTGATCGTGACTGGATCATTGGCTAGACTGGTGTTTACAATGACGACCATGAAGGTTGCTTCGTCGCCAGGATCATCCACTGAATCATCCAGGGCGAATTTGGCAATGTCGATGGACGGTGGCGCGTTGACTGGGATCGAGAACTCGTCACTTTCAGGTTCGGTTTCAGTCGAATCCACCATTACAGTGTTGTCGAGCCAGCCGTCAGCGGGGCTCTCTTCGGTGCTGGTGCCAGCTGCCGTGATTTCAGCCAGGGTGACGGTGTGGCTGCCGGTGAAGATCCAAGTCTCACCAACATCGAGCTTGTCGTTATCATTGGTGTCGCCACTGCTGTAAGTTGGTCCGACCGTGCAAATCGGATCTGTGACCGTGATGTTTGTCAGAACCACATTGCCCTTATTAACAACAGTGAAGGTGTACGGCACGACTTGTCCCACGGTCGTGATCAAGGTTGTTGTGCTGGTTTTTTCAACAGACAGAGCAGGCGACAATCCGATCGAGATTTCATGATCATCGGTGTCTGGGCTGGTCTCATTCGAGTCAGCCGTCACTGTGTTGTCCAGATCGCCGTCGCCGCCGCCGTTGGAGTCAATCTCTGCCTGCGTGACGATGTGGCTGCCGGTGTAGGTCCAGGCTTCGTTCACATCCAGAATGCCGTCCAGGCCGATGTCACCACTGCTGTAGGATGGGCCAATATCACAATCAGGATCCATGACGGTGATGCCAGTGAGACTGACATTACCCGTATTACGGACTACAAATGTATAGGGCACCACTTGGCCAGCTGCTGTGATCAGGGTTGTTGCGCTTGATTTCTCAACGGACAGGCCAGGAATCTGGGCGATCGGAATCGCGTGGATATCGGTATCCGGGTCGGTCTCGTTTGAATCGGCTGTGACTGTGTTGTCGAGATCGCCATCCCCGCCACCATTGCCGTCAAGTTCAAATTGGGTGACGGTATGGTTGCCAGCAAAGGTCCAACTTTCACCAACGTCGAGCTTGTTGTTACCGTTGTCGCCGCTGACATAAGCCGGAGCCGGGCTGACGTTCGGGTCGGTGACCGAGATGCCGGTCAACGTCATATTGCCGGTGTTCGTGACCAAGAAGGTATAAGGAACCACTTGGCCCGCCTCGTCTATCAGGATCGTCGTGCTGCTCTTGACCACATTCAGACCAGGGCTCTGTTCGATCTGAATTGCGTGGATATCGGTGTCCGGACCGGTCTCGTTGGAATCTGCCGTCACCGTGTTGTCGAGGTCGCCGTCGCCGCCGCCATCTGTGTCGATTTCGGCTTGCGTGACGGTGTGGCTGCCGCTGTAGGTCCAGGTCTCGGTCAGGTCGAGCTTGCCATTGCTGTTGGCGTCACCACTGACATAGACTGCAGCAGCGTCCAGGTTCGGGTCGCTGACTGTGATCCCGGTCAGGGTGACATTGCCGGTGTTCGTGACCACGAAGGTGTAAGGTACGCTTTGGCCGGCTGCGGTGATCAGGATCGTGGTGCTGCTCTTGACCACATTCAGACCAGGGATGCGGCTGATCGGGATGGCCAGGTCATCGGTAGCCGGGCCGGTCTCGTTCGAGTCGGCCGTCACCGTGTTGTCGAGATCGCCATCGCCGTCGCCATTGGAGTCCATCTCCGCCTGTGTCACGGTGTGGCTGCCCGTATAGGTCCAGGCTTCGCCGACATCCAGGATGCCATCCAGACCGAGATCGCCGCTGCTGTAGGTCGGACCTGTTGTGCAGTTCGGGTCTGTGACCGTGATGCCCGTCAGGCTGACGTTGCCGGTGTTCCTGACCACGAAGGTGTACGGGACGACTTGGCCAGCTGCGGTGATCAGGGTCGTCGTGCTCGTTTTCTCGACCTCCAGATCCGCGGCATAGCCGATATTGATGAAATGGTCATCCGTATCCGGGCCGGTCTCGTTCGAGTCAGCCGTCACGGTGTTGTCGAGGTCGCCGTCACCGCCGCCGTTGGAGTCGATCTCTTCCTGCGTCACGGTATGGCTGCCGGTGAAAATCCAGATCTCCGTGACTTCCATCAGGCCATTGTGGTTCAGATCGCCAACGTCCAGCACGGGGTCGGCGTCGCAGTTCGGATCACTGACCGTGATGCCGGTCAGGGTGACATTGCCGGTGTTGTAGACCGTGAAGGTATACGGAACCACCTGGCCGGCGTGATCGATCAGGATCGTGGTGCTATTCTTGACCACATCGAGAGCCGGATTCTGGTCAATCGGGATTGCCAGATCATCGGTGTCCGGGCCGGTCTCGTTCGAATCCGCCGTCACCGTGTTGTCGAGGTCGCCGTCGCCGCCGCCATCTGTGTCGATTTCAGCTTGCGTGACGGTGTGGCTGCCGGTGTAAGTCCAGCTTTCGCCGACATCGAGTAGGCCGTTGCTGTTGGTGTCGCCGCTGGCATAGGCCGGAGCCGGGCTGACATTCGGGTCGCTGACCGTGATGCCTGTCAGGGTGACATTGCCGGTGTTAGTAACGATGAAAGTGTATGGCACGATCTGGCCGGCTGCGGTGATCAGCGTCGTCGTGCTGCTCTTGGCCACATTCAGTCCAGGGGTGCGGCTGATCGGGATGAAATGATCGTCGGTCTCGGGACCGGTTTCATTGGAATCGGCCGTCACCGTGTTGTCGAGGTCGCCATCGCCGCCGCCGTTGGAATCAATCTCCGCCTGCGTCACGGTGTGGCTGCCGCTGTAGGTCCAGGCTTCGCCGACGTCCAGGATGCCGTCCATGCCGATGTCACCACTGCTGTAGGTCGGGCCTGTCGTGCAGTTCGGGTCGGTGACCGTGATGCCCGTCAGGCTGACGTTGCCGGTGTTCGTCACCACGAAGGTGTACGGCACCACTTGGCCGGCTGAGGTGATCAGAGTCGTCGTGCTGCTCTTGACCACGTTCAAAGCGGGTCCCTGGCGAATCGGAATCGCATAATCGTCGGTGTCCGGGCCGGTTTCATTGGAATCGGCCGTCACCGTGTTGTCGAGATCGCCGTCGCCGCCGCCATTGTTATTGATCTCAAGCTGAAGCACCGTGTGATTGCCCGTGTAGGTCCAGCTTTCGCCGACATCGAGTTGGCCGTTGCTGTTGGTGTCGCCGCTGGCATAGGCCGGAGCCGGGCTGACATTCAGGTCGGTGACCGTGATGCCTGTCAGAGTGACATTGCCGGTGTTGGTGACTACAAAAGTATACGGAACCACCTGGTCGGCATGGTCAATCAGCGTCGTGGTGCTGCTCTTGACCACATTCAGACCAGGGGTGCGGCTGATCGGGATTGCCAGATCGTCGGTGTCCGGTCCGGTTTCATTGGAATCGGCCGTCACCGTGTTGTCGAGGTCGCCGTCGCCGCCGCCGTTGGAGTCGATCTCCGCCTGCGTCACGGTGTGGTTGCCGCTGTAGGTCCAGGTCTCGGTCAAATCGAGCTTGTTATTGCTATTGGTGTCGCCACTGACATAGGCTGCAGCTGCATCCAGATTTGAGTCTGTGACCGTGATGCCGGTCAGGGTGACATTGCCGGTGTTGGTGACTACAAAGGTGTACGATACCACTTGGCCGGCATGGTCGATCAGGATCGTGGTGCTGCTCTTGACCACATTCAGGCCAGGGGTGCGGCTGATCGGGATCGCCAGGTCGTCGGTAGCCGGGCCGGTTTCATTGGAATCGGCCGTCACCGTGTTGTCGAGGTCGCCGTCGCCGCCGCCGTTGGAGTCAACCTCCGCCTGCGTCACAGTGTGGCTGCCGCTGTAAGTCCAGGTCTCGGTCAGGTCGAGCTTGCCATTGCTATTGGCATCGCCGCTGACATAGGCCGGGGCTGGGCTGACATTCGGGTCTGTGACCGTGATGCCCGTCAGGGCCACGTTACCGGTGTTCGTAACCACGAAGGTGTACGGCACCACCTGGCCCGCATGGTCGATCAAGGTCGTCGTACTGGATTTTTCAACATTCAAGCTGGGATTGGCGAAAAAGTTGCCGAAATCAATCGAGCTGACCGATGGGTGATCGGCATCGAGGGTCACGTCCCAGTTGATGGGGTTACCGGATGAATCGTGCGGATAGGTCTGTTCATAGCCAGGCTGAACGGACTCGGAGATTTCCCAGTCGGCATAGGACATGTCCGGGAAACTGTAATGGCCGTCACCGCCGGTCGTTGTGTCGAGGGTAAAGGTGACGCCGCCGTAGGTGATGGTGGCATGGATCGTCCAGTCAGAAAGGCCGGTGTCCTCGGCATCCCGGTCACCGTCACCGTTGACATCCAGCCATTTGGTACCGCTGATGGCACCCGGCGGTTCTGCCGGAACCGGCAGAGGCACCGTCTTGTTGCCGAACGTTTCGAGCTGGATATGGCCAGACGAACCGCTGACATAGCCAGAACCATAGGGGTGATTGGCGTCAGGGCTGCCATACTTGTAACCGCCCCAGGGTATCGTCAACGGATTGGTCGCCAGGGAGGTGTGCAGGTTGGTCCGCCAGAACAAGGTCCGCGAAAGATGCAATTGGAAGTAGATGACGATCGTATCGGCTTCATCGAGTCCGGCATCGACCAGGTTGTCCTGAGTGATCACAATCGTCCGGCGGTCAACGGTGTAATTGTCCGGATCACCGGGCAGGACATCGTTGATTTGTGGATCAAATTCAAAGCTGGAGACCGATTTCAACAACGTGAAACCGCCCCACACGTTTTCAGCTTCCAGGTCGTTTTGCGCCGTTTCCAGTTCCTCTCGCGAGCCAATGCTGGCGTCTGGATAAGCCTGGCTGTCCGTCAGTTCAACGGTACCCACTTGCAAGTCTTTGACCATGTCAATGAAACGATGGCCGCCATTGGTGAAGTCGTAGGAAATCACCAGCTTGCCATCGTACTGTGACATGCCATCAAGTCCTGGGCCCCAGGCCGTCTGGACGCCGGTCAGGACGAGCTGGTAAGGGACCCACTCACCCTCGGCATAGGTCTTGCCAAGGTTGCCAGTTGTCCAGCCACCGCCTCCATCGACACCACCGTTAAAGCCCATGAGCGATGCGGATGGGTCGCCGTAGTTGATCGTTGCTTCAAGAGCCAGAGGAGCTGCTAAAGCAAGCGGAGACCCCAGCTCAGGCTCAGTTGGCTCACTGGTTTCGCTGGATTGAGGTTCACTTGCATCCGGTTCGCCTGAACCGGGCTCGCTTTGCGTAGGATCGCCTGTTTCACTGCTGGTTGTTTCAATGCTGGTTGTATCCTGAAAGCTTCCTGGATCGGATTCTCCAGATTCGCTGGCTGAGGTCTCTCCGCCGCCTGGATCTGGCTGCATCTCGTCTCCTGATGTCTCAATGGGATCCTCCGAAGACTGGGTGATTCCATCGCTATCCGTTTCCGACGGCGCTGTCTCATCCTGTTCGATCACGGATTCATTTCCAAAACCAGCGGCAAACTCACCCGATTCTGTCTCTGATCCATCGATCCCATCCTCAGCTGAAACTTGCAAGCTGGGGGTCAGGATCAATAGGAGGAAGGCTATTGTCACGAATATTGAAAGCTTACCAAGGACAGCTTTCGTAAAGATCCTGTCGCTTGACATATCAATCACTTCCTTTACTTGTCCAACATTTTGTCTGAAGTAAAAGCGTCTGTTCCTTGTGAACCTGAATCTACAAATTTTTCTGGATCCCTGCGCGACCTGGATTTTCTGTTCGGACCATGACCTTGCTGATGTGTTGCCTGAAGCAACTCTTGATAAACTGTATCTGAAAAACAAAAAACCGGCTGATTAAGCCGGTTTCGCTATTTGCTCCTGTCTGATCAAGCGCCCAAATACAATCAGACAATCACAGCATCTTGCACGTTTGAAGATACATGAGGTTTCATTTTTCAAGGTTCTAGTACTGTCATTTTACCACAATTGATTCAACACTTCACTAAGATTGGCAATTTCACGGTCATATTATGAAAATTTTACTGTCCTTATCCGGCGATCCCTTTGATTCGACTGTTCATTATGCTACGCTCGGAAGGTGAGGTATGCTGTATGCGTTCATTCAATTCCATTTCCAGATTCCTGATGGCGGCCGTCCTGATTGTAACCAGTTTTCTGCCTGCCGCTTGTGCCAGCCAGACAGTGGAAACAAAGCCCCAGGCCAGCCCGGAAACAACCTTTGCACGCTTTACAGAGGCCTGGGCCGGACAGGATTATTCCGCGATGTACCAGCTTTTGTCCAGCGAGTCCAAGCTTAGCATTGCTGAAGCTGATTTCACTGAGCGTTATGCCAAGATCATGCAAGGGATTGAAGCGTCGGAACTGGATTTTGAAATGGCAGCAGATGGGCTTGCCAGATCGGATGACCAGGCATCGGCCACGATAGCTTTTTCCGTCCAGATGGACACATTGGCCGGACGGCTTGATTTGACGGGCTATACCATGAACCTCGTCCAGGAGACAGCTAGTGATGCAAACAGCAAGGAGAAAATCTGGACGATCCACTGGTCGGAGGAACTGATCTTTCCAGGCATGGGCCCGACGGACAAGGTCCGGGTCCGGCGGATCGAGCCGATCCGTGGTGAAATCATCGATCGCGAGGGCCAGGGGCTGGCTGTCAACGGCGAGCTGATCACGATCGGTGTTGTGCCCGGCCGCTTTGACCCCGTCCGCGAGGATGCAATCCCGCAGATGGCCCAGCTGCTGGGCATTTCCGAGGAGCGGATTGAAAAGGCGCTGGGTAGTGCCACCAACCCTGACTGGTTCTATCCAGTCGTAACCCTGGCGGCCAATGCCAATCAATTATCCGCCAAGCTGACTGCGATCGATGGCGTCCAGTACCAGAAAACGGCAGGCCGGATCTATCCGGCTGGTGCGTCGACCGGACTCCTTACTGGCTACATCGGACCGATCACAGCGGAAGAACTGGAGAAACTGGCCGGGAAACGGTATCTGGCCACGGACCGGATCGGTAAGATGGGGCTGGAGCAAGTGTACGAGGAGCGGCTGCGAGGCCAACCTGGCGGTGAAATCATCATCGTTGGCGAAGATGGCCAGCGGGTCAAGCAGCAGATCGCCCTCCGGGACGCGGTCGATGGTGAAACCATCCAGTTGACAATCGACCTGGCTACGCAGTATGCCCTGTACAGACAGATGCAGACCGATGCCGGGGCAGCTGCGGCTGTCGATCCGCTGAGTGGGGAGATCCTCGCTCTGGTCAGCACACCAGCGTTCGATCCCAACCTGCTCCAGACCTACGTCCCGGATGCGGTCCAGGCCAGCTGGAATGAGGCGGTCAAGCCATATTTTTCCAGCCGGTTCAAGCAAGTCTATGCGCCCGGCTCCGTATTCAAGCTGGTGACCGCGGCGATCGGCCTCAACACCGGCACCCTCGATCCAGATGAGGCGCTGGAAATTTCCGGACTGAAATGGCGGCCAGACAGCAGCTGGGGGACGTATGCGGTCACGCGAGTCAAAGATCCCGGCCAGCCGGTTGACCTGCTGGATGCGTTCCTGTATTCGGACAATATTTATTTCGCCCAAAAGGCTCTGGCCATCGGCGGGTCTGCCTTTGCCGAGGGCGCTGCAGGATTCGGTATTGGTGAAGATCTGCCCGTCGATTACCCCTTCAACACCTCCCAGCTGGCCAATGCTGGTCTGGAAAATCCGGTCCTGCTGGCTGATACCGGCTATGGCCAAGGTGAAGTCTTGTTGAGCCCGCTCCATCTCGCGCTGTTTTACAGCACGCTGGCAACGGAAGGCAATCTGTTGAAGCCGGTCCTGGAATACCGTGAAGACCGGAAGCCGGAGATCTGGAAAGAACATGCGATTGCAGCTGAGCATGTCCCGCTTCTGACAGAAGCGTTGCTCGCCGTCGTTGAAAATCCCGCTGGCACTGCCTACACCAAAGATGGTTCCGAGCATCGCATTCTGGGCAAGACTGGCACGGCTGAACTCAAGCAAAGCCTCGACGATGAAACTGCAGAAGAAAATGGCTGGTTCGTCGCGCTGAATGTCGATGACCCAGGCCTTGCTGTTGCCATGATGATCGAAGACGTCAAAACCCGCGGCGGCAGCCACTATGTCGTACCGCTCGTGAAAAAAGCCATGGACGAAGCACTGTCAGGGGGATGAGCTGCTTTTGCCGGATTTGGGACGCCGTCCGAAATTCGGCACTAATCAAGAATCTTGCGCTCTTTTAGAAACTCGAGGGCGACCTCCTTGTGATCGCGCTGGTTGATATCGACTTCGTAATTGAGCTGGCGGATGGTTTCGATATCGATCTGGCCGGAGAGCTGGCTGAGAATGGTGTCGATGCCGGGAGCTTTTTCCAGGGCAGAGAGATTGACCGCATAGGCTGCTTCGAATGGTGGATACAAATTGCGGTCATCCTGGAGCCAGACGAGATCATAGGCAAAGATGCGTGCATCGCTGGAGTAGGCTACGCCGACGTCGACCTGCTGGTCGCGGATGGCCTGGTAGAGCAAATTGATCTGCATCGTGACGGTTCTGGCAAAGGGATCCAGCTCGTAATGCTTGAGCAGGGGTTGGTAACCGTCGATGGCGCGGTCCATGTAGGCATCGTCCATACCAATGACCAGGTCGGCCGAAAGGCCCTGCAAATCGCTGATTGTCTTGAGGTTGTACTGTTCGGCCATGGCACGACGGACGGTGATGGCGTAGGTGTTTTCATAGCCCAGGGGCTCCAGCCATTCGCGTTTCAAAGTTATGCGTGATTGATCGCGGACAAATTCAAATACAGATGCTGCATCACGCCATTTGGGGTCGTTGATATTTTCCACTTGTTTGACGATGTCCGGATGGAGCAAGCCAGATGCCCCGCCGGTGAAAAAGAGGCTGGCGATATCGACATCTCCGGTTTGCATCGCCTGGTCGAGGACCACAACGGAGCCCAGGCGGGGGACAACTTCGACTTCGTAATCACTCTGGTCTTCGATCAGTGCCTCTGCCATGTAGGCCAACGTAATGACCTCAGCATAGTTCTGGGCCCCTACTTTCAGCGTAATTGTTTCGGATGTTTTCTGGCAGGCCGCCAGCGGAAGAGCCAGAATCAGGACTAGAACCAAAAGTGTTCGTGTTAAACAGGTGGTGCAGGTTTTAGTCTTTGTTGAACGCATTTTTAACCTCCTTGACCCTTGTCTTGCGGATGTCACGAGGTGTCAGGATGGTCTCGAGCCGGCCCATCAGCAAATCGGCCAGCAAAGCCAGGCCTGCTGCCGGGATGGCCCCGCTCAAGATCAGGTTGTAATTGATGTTGGTCAGTCCTGCCCAGATGAGCTGGCCCAGCCCGCCACCACCAATGAAGGCAGCTAAGGTCGCCCAGCCGATCAGGATGACCAGGGTTGTCCGGATCCCAGCCAGGATGAAAGAAAATGCCAGGGGTAATTCGAGCTGGTAGAGGATCTGGAAGTCCTTAAGCCCCATGCCACGGGCAGCCTCGATCAGGGAAGGCTGGACTTGCTTGATCCCGGTGTAAGTGTTGCGCATGATCGGCATCAGGGCATAGAGGAACAAGGCGGCGATGGCCGGGCGATTGCCAATACCGAGGACAGGCAGCATGAAAGCCAGCAAAGCCAGGCTGGGAATGGTCATGATGACATTGCCCAGTCCCAGGACAGGTTTGGCCAGGTGTTCCTGCCGCGTCAAGAGAATCCCCAGTGGCACAGCCACCAGCAGAGCCAGAAACAAAGCAGATAGTGCAATCAGCACATGTTCCGCCGTCCGGGTGGCAATCCGGCCGATGTTGTTGATGAAAAATACGGCAAAGTCCATGGTGAGCCTCCGGTGTTGTTGCTGTCACGGCTGTCTGCTGCCACGCGGGCAGCAAGGTCGGGCCTGATGCATCGATCAGAGATAATCAAGCACAAAATTGACAACACGTGCCCGGGTGATGATCCCCTTGAGCCTGCCACTGTCACTGACGACCGGGACGAAGCGCACATTCTGTTCCACCATCAGCTGCACGGCGATTTTGACACTGTCCGTTTCACCGACTGTAGGCCAGTCGACCATGATCTCCTGGAGGGTCTTTTTCTGTTTCAAGTTAGACTGAAGGGTGTTAACGTCGACCACACCCAGGAACTGGCGCTGATTGTCGATGATCAGCAAGCTGTCGACCCGCGCTTCACGCATGGCTTCGAGACCCAGGTGCAACCCCTTGCCAGCTTCCAGGCAAGCCGGGTTTTTCAACATGACTTCACGAGCCTGGACTTGGTCCGGTTTTCGAATCAATCGCTCCTCCCCAATGAAGGCACGGACAAAATCAGTGGCCGGTTGGCGCAGCAGGTCTTCTGGCGTGGCGGCCTGGACAATCTGTCCGTCCTTCATGATGACAATCCGGTCGGCAATTTTCAGGGCTTCATCCATGTCGTGCGTCACAAAAAGGATCGTCTTGTTGACCTTCTGCTGCAAATTTTTCAACTCATCCTGCAGCTGGACCCGGGTAATCGGATCCAGTGCTCCGAAAGGTTCATCCATCAGCATGACCTCAGGATCGGCAGCGAGTGCCCTCAGCACACCGATGCGCTGCTGCTGGCCGCCAGACAGTTCGCTTGGATAGCGGTTGCGGAAAACAGCCGGATCCATGTCCACCATGCGCAGCAGACGGTCAACAGTGTCCTTGATCTGATCATCCGGCCATTTTTTCAACAGCGGAACCGTTGCTATGTTACGGGCAACCGTCTGGTGCGGAAATAGCGAGATATCCTGGATGACATAGCCGATCTGGCGGCGCAGTTCCACCGGATCCAGCTCGTCCGTATCCACCTCATTGATGTAAATTTTACCGGCTGTGGGCTGGATCAGGCGATTAACCATCTTCAACGTGGTCGTTTTGCCACAGCCGCTGGGACCAATCAAGACAACCAGCTCACCCTTGGCCACCGTCAGGGAAAAGCCATCAACCGCTTGTGTGTTGTTTGGATAGGTTTTACTGACCTCGACAAACGATACCATGTCAGACTCCTCTGCCATCGTCATTTGAGTGCAATGGTGCCGCCATTTTCGGGCAGCACGTTCAATCGAGAGGTCACATCACACTATCATTATTGAAAGATTTAGCACTAATCTATGTATCGCAGGGTACAAACGGGGTACAAACGCCGAATTTGGGACGGCGTCCCAAATTCGGCAGGTGGTATAATGAAACCAGTTGGCAGGCCTTATGCTCCGAGAGGTGTGTGCTATGTCAATTCAAAACACTCATTCCATGTTTGCTTTTGTGGCGGCCCTTCTGCTGTGCCTTAGTCTGGTTTTCGCCGTTTTTTTGCCTGTCAGGGCAGCTGAGTCCAATCCTGAAATCATGACGATCCAAGTGGAGGGAACCATTACATCTGGTACCACGGCTTCAATTCGCCGTGGTTTAAATCAAGCACGCGAGCAAGGCTATGCAGCGGTTGTGCTCTTGATCAATACACCCGGCGGTCTGGTCACAGCGACGCTGGATAGTGTTGCAGATCTGTTGAATGCAAAAGTACCGGTCATCACATATGTATCCCCCATGGGTGCGATTGCCGCTTCGGCGGGTTCATTCATCTTGCTTGCCGGGCATGTGGCAGCAATGTCACCCGGCACGACATGTGGGGCAGCCATGCCGGTCCAGATCAATCCAGAGGCCGGTACAACCCAGGCTGCAGAAGATAAGACCATCCAGTTCCTGGCTGGCCATATGCGCAGCATAGCAGAAACACGCGGCCACTCCCCTGAAATTGCGGAAAAATTCGTCACGGAAAGCTTGACTCTGGATGCGTCAGAAGCCCTTGAGCAGGGCGTGATCGACCGGATCGAACCTGATTTGGCCACCCTTCTCAACCATATCCACGGAACTGAAGTCACCGTTCTGGGACAGTCCGTGTATTTGAACACCTTCAATGCCACCATCCAGCCGCTGGAAATGAAGTTCGTCGAAAAAATGACCAGTCTGCTCAGTGATCCGCAGATGGCCTATATCCTGATGCTTCTGGGCATCTATGGCCTGATCATTGGTTTTGGTGCCCCGGAAACCTATGTACCGGAAGTGCTTGGGGTGATCAGCCTGGCATTGGGTCTGTATGGTCTGGGGCTTTTTGAGACGAATCTCTTTGCCGGTATCCTGCTGATCCTGGGCATTGGCCTCCTGGTGGCGGAAGTCCTGACACCCACTTATGGGATCCTGACTTTTGGGGGACTGGTCTGCCTGGTCCTGGGAACCTTGTTCTTGCCGGCCGAACCCTTGATGCCGCAAAATTGGCTGATCCGCTTCCGTTTCCTGGCAACCGGGGTCAGTGCAGCCGGGGGAATCTTCATGGTTATTGCGATGAGGGCAATCTTGCGGATCAGGCGACGCAAAGCCAGCCAGGGGGCCAGTGAATTTGACGGCCGGATGGCTCGAGTCGTCGAAACGCTCAACCCGGAAGGTCAAGTGATGATTGCCGGTGAAATCTGGCGTGCCGTCAGCCTGGACGGCTGTGCCATCGAGACAGGCCAGATCGTCCAGGTTATTGATCGCCAAGGTCTTGTTGTCCGAGTCCAGGCGGTTCATAAGGAGGAATAAGCCATGCTGTTTTTTTTGAATGAGTGGTTTCTGGCGACTGCCGGTGTCGTGCTTGTCACGATCATGGTCCTATCCCGGGCGATCCGGATCATCATGGAATACGAACGTGGTGTCCTGTTCCGTCTAGGCCGTTGTGTGGGAGTCCGTGGCCCCGGACTGATCCTGATCATCCCGATTGTAGACCGCATTGTCAAAGTGTCGCTCCGGACGATTGTGTTTGATGTGCCACCCCAGGAAGTCATCACGAAAGACAATGTCACGTGCACGGTCAATGCCGTGCTGTATTATCGCGCTGTGGAGCCGGAAAAGGTCGTGGTCAATGTTGAACGCTTTCATGAGGCAACGAGCCAGTACGCCCAGACGACCTTGCGCAGTGTCGCCGGCCAGGCAGAGCTCGATGAGTTGTTATCTGAGCGTGAAAAGCTGAACAGAATCATCCAGAAAATTGTCGATGAAGCGACCGATCCCTGGGGTATCAAGGTCACGGCTGTTGAAATCAAGGATGTCATCCTGCCTACTGACATGCAGCGTGCCATCGCCCGGCAGGCTCAGGCTGAACGGGACCGGCGCGCGATCGTTATCCAGGCTGAAGGTGAAAAACAGGCCGCAGAAAAACTGGCCGAGGCGACTGCCATCCTGACCGCTCAAGAAGGGGCGATGACCTTGCGCATGCTGCGGACTTTGTCGGAAATAGCCGATTCCAAATCGACGACAATCCTCTTCCCTTTGCCAGTGGAACTGAGAAAACTGTTACCCGATCTGGAAAAAACGATCCATTCATTAAACAAAGATCCCGGTCAGAAGGAAAGCTGAGGTCAAAGGCTACGAGTCTAACAATAGATCTGCCGAAGCTGTTGTCAGGGTTGAGCCAGCAACTTTTCCTTTCCACCGAGAAAATCAACCAGCATCGCTGGATCGAGCCGGTAATGGGAACCGATTCCCTCATAGAAACCGTGAGCTTCGATCATGTGGAGGTTAAGATCGGACCAGGCCATGGTCTGGCCAGTGGCCAGGTTCCTTACGGTCGTGATCCGTTTCTCAGCTTTGAAATTGTCGCGGAAGGGACAGGGCAGGCGGCCCATGAATTCGTCATCGGTGGCTTCGTAAAGGCCATCGAGTTCGACCGGTTTGCCGAGGCCGGTTTTCGCCGCCTCAGTCAGGCGGCGCATGGCTGCGGCGATGCTCTGATGCGTCACGCCCAGGCGCCGGACCGTTTGCTGGTCGGCCTGGATAATATCGGACAGGCTACGGTCATCCGTGCCGATAAAACCTTCGGCGGAGAGAGATCCGGGTTTCATCGCTTCCTGAATATCCTGGAGATTAGGACTTTGTTTCATCGCGCTGCACCTCCGTGCTCATCCATGCCAATCAGGCGAATTTGTCGTAGTAGATACGGTCTTCGGTCACACCGTTCTTAGTCAGGACCTGAATACAGGCATTGATCATGCCCGGGCTACCACACAGGTAGGCTTCCTTGCCTTCGCCGCTGCCGATATGACGGCCCACCACATCAGTGATCAGGCCAACCTCCCCTTCCCAGTTATCTTCCGGCAGTGGTTTGGACAAGGCCGGGACGAAGTGGAAATTGGGGTGGCGCGCCTCGAGTCCGTAGAGTTCGTCCAGATTGAACAGATCCCGTTTTGTGACAGCACCAAAGAAGAAAGTCATGTCCAAGTCGAGCTCTTTTTCCAGGATATCAAGGACGAGCGAGCGGATCGGCGCCAGGCCGGAGCCACCAGCGATCATGATCAGGTTGCGGTTTTCACCATGCAGGTGGAATTCGCCATAGGGACCGCTGATGGTGACCGGATCACCTTCCTTGAGCATGGTATGGACATAAGTCGAGCACAAGCCCTCCGGAACCTGGCGGATGATCAACTCGATCGCCTGGTTGTCAGACGGTGCCGAGGAAATCGAATAGGCGCGGAAGACGCTTTCCTTGACTTTGGCGTAGGGCTTGGAATAGAAATTGACATATTGGCCGGCTTTGAACGTGATTGTTTCACCCGGTGGCAATTTGAGGCGCAGGCCCTTGATGTCGTGCGTACACTGGGTGATCGATTCGATCGTGGTGTTGAACTCGCGGATATTGAACAACTCATCCGGCACTTCGATCTCGAGGTTGCCCTTGACCTTGACTTGGCAAGCCATGCGATAGCCCTGCTGGCGCTGCTGGGTATTGAGATAAGGTTCCTCGGTCGGAAGCAACGGTCCGGCGCCGGATTTGACAATCACTTTGCACAGGCCGCAAGTTGCCTTGCCACCGCAGGCCGAGGGAATGAAAATTTTCTGCGCTGCCAGCGAGCTTAACAGGGTCGAGCCCCCTTCAACTTTGAGGACCTTCTGGCCGTTGTTGATATTGATCTCGCATTCGCCGTAGTTGTTAAGAAAATGTTCTGCCAGAATGATGACCAGAGCCAGGACTCCGGATATCGCACTGACACTGAGGATGGTCGTCAAGATTGCCATGCCTGTCACCTGCTTTCAGAGGCGGCCTTGCTATGAGGCCGTCGTTGGATGTGGCCAATGGGTTGCGCGGATTTCAGGAAATGGTGAATATGCCGGAAAATCCGATAAAAGCCAGGGCCATGATACCTGTGATGATAAAGGAAATCCCCGGGCCTTCCAGCCCGCGGGGCAGTTTGGTCTTGGCCATTTTCTCCCGGATCGCCGCCAGGGCAATGATCGCCAGCCACCAGCCTATACCGCTGCCAATCCCGAAGAAAATCGACTGGACGAAGCTGTACTGGCGGATCACCATGAACAATGTGATGCCGAGGATGGCGCAATTGACAGTGATCAGGGGCAGGAAAATGCCCAATTTGATGTGCAGGTCGGGCAGGAAGCGATCCATGACCATTTCAATGATCTGGACCAGGGCAGCAATGACCATGATGAAGATGATGTACTGCAGGTAGACCAGGTCAAGCGGCACGATCACGTAGCGGTAGACCAGGTAATTGATCGCTGTGGTGAAGACCATGACCAGGGTCACGGCCTTGCCCAGGCCGGAAGCGGTTTTGAATTCGCTGGACACCGACAGGTAGGAGCACATGCCGAGGAAATTCGACAGGATCATGTTGCTGGTCAAAATGGAGGCGAAAAAAATCACCAGGGGATTGATCTGCTGGATGGTCATGGTTTTTTCCCTCCTGGCTTGGTGCTGGCTTTGGCTGCCGCACGGTTGGACGTGAACCAGATCAGCGAGCCGATGATAAAAAACGCTGCCGGCGGCATAACCATGATTGTCCAGGTGTCAAAGCCAATGAAATTGACATTGAAGCCAAACAGGGTGCCGAAGCCGAGGAGTTCGCGGATAAATGAGATGATCAGGAGCACTCCGGTGTAGCCGATGCCAGCGAACAAACCATCAAGCATGGAGATCAGGGGTGGGTTTTTCTGGGCGTAGGCTTCGGCCCGTCCCATGATGATGCAGTTGGTGATGATCAGGCCGACATAAGGTCCGAGGGCCTTGCTGATGTCGGGCAGGGTTGCTTTGATGAAGATATCGACAAGGATGACGTAAGCTGCGATGACCAGGGTCTGGACGATCATGCGGATGCGGTGGGGGATCCAGTTGCGCATCAGTGACAAGGTCAGGCTGGATAGTGCGGTCGTAAACGTCAGACCAAGACCCATGATCAGGGAGTTAAACATCAGGTTGGTGACGGCCAGGCTCGAGCAAATGCCAAGAATCTGGCGCAAAACCTGGTTTTCCTTCCAAGTGTTTCTCGCTATGACTTGCTTGAATGATTCATTCACCGGACATCACCTCCAGCTGGCTGACAGTCTCGTCGAGCAGTTGATTGAGCATTTTCAAAACCGCATTGGAAGTGGAGGTCGCACCGGTAACAGCATCGATCTCCTGGCCACCGCTGGCGCCAAACGCCAGTTCCTGGCCGGGCTGGATCGGCAAGCCCCGGAACTGGTCGCGGAAAACAGGTTCCTCGATCCGGCCGCCCAGGCCAGGGGTTTCATTTTGCTGTGTGAAAACCAGGCCGAGGATTTTCGTGTGGTCTGGGCTGATGCCCAGGTAGCCTTCGATGATTCCCCACAATCCTGGCCCGGCAAAGGGGACAGCGTACCCCAGGACCTTGCCGCCGGAGTCGACTTGGGCATAGAGCGTCAGCTCACCGGCCTCGACGGTGCGGATCGACTGGTCGAAGCGGCTGAAGACTTCCGCTGCCGATCCGGTCGTGTCGAGGGCAAAAACATCCAGGATCGCCCGCCGCTCGGCGAGCAGGGCATTTTCCTCGATCATGGGCAAGGCGGCTGCGTTGGCGGCCGCCAGGATGGCGGTAAAGACGATGCTGACTACCAGAATGAACGCAACGGTGTAAGCATAGTTTTTTAATTTGCTCTTGCTTTTCTTTTCATCCGTGCTCATGCGGTCACCTTCTTTTTGCTGCTCAAGAGCTTGACCTGGCGGTCAATCAGCGGGGCAAACGAATTGGCGATCAGGATGGCGAACATAATGCCTTCGGTAAAAAGCGAGAAGGACCGGATGACCAGGGTCGCCAGCCCAATCAGGATGCCGTAGAGCCATTTGGCTGTTTCATGGGATGGGGCTGACACCGGATCGGTTGTCATGAAAACTGTGCCATAGAGGAAACCACCAGACAGCAGCATGAAAACGGGATCTGCTTCAACGATGCCAGTTGCATAGAGGATCGTGCCACCGATCAGAAAACTGGCTGCTGTCCCTAGCATGATTTTCCAGGAGGCAGTCTTGGTCACCAGCAGATAGATCGCAGCCAGAAGAATCAGCAGGGCGCTGGTCTCGCCGAGCGAGCCAGGGATGAAGCCTGTGAACAGGTCCATTGTCTGGGCCCGGATCCCCTGGTTGTTGAGGTCCAGGATCGGGGTGGCCATGGTCATGACATCGATCCCGCCGGAATACTGGATCAGACCGCCTGGAAAACCTGTGAAGGGCTTCGACCAGTTGACGGTCATGTAGGCTGGGAAGGCGATGTAGATCATGCAGCGTCCGACCAACGCAGGATTGAAGATGTTTTTGCCAAATCCGCCGAAAGCTGCCTTGCCAAAAATGATGCCGAAGGCGATGCCGACCATCGCGACCCAGTAGGGCGTCGCTGGCGGCAAGCTCAGGGTGAAGAGCAGGCAGGAAACGAGCACGGCCTCCGACACCTTGGTCTTGTCACCGGTAACGAGCCGCATGAAAGCGTATTCGCAGGCTATCCCCGTGGCCAAAACCACCGCCAGCAAAAACAAGGTTCTAAAACCAAACAAGTAGATGGAAAATAAGAGAAGTGGCAGCAAGCTGATCCAGACACGTGTCATGAGCTTCTGCTTCTGGAAATAGGGCGAGAGTTTGACCATAAAACCTCCGAGTCAAGATTGTCCGTCAAGTACAAAACCAGGAACAAGGCCAGGAGTCATCAAACAAGCCATTATTCAAAAAAACGAAGCACCCTCACTCAACCAGCCAGACCTGCTTCCTTGGAATTATTCTAAATAACTTCCAGCCGCTTGAAAAGACTTTGTGACAAAATCACAATCCGGGTATAATCAACCAAAATATGAAAAGTGACACCATTGGGAGGCGACTATGAGAGTATTCAGGTTAATTTTATTTTCGATGCATGTACTGGTCGGAATCGGGGCGCTGGTCGGAGGATTTGCTGCCATATTGAATCCCTATGAACCGTTAGGCATGACGACCGATGCCTTGAAGGACTCTCCGTTTGATACGTACTTGATCCCTGGGCTGATCTTGCTGGTGTTGTTAGGCATTGGCAATCTTCTCAGTGCAGGCATGTTTGTCCTGAAATGGCGCTTGCAAGGTTTTCTCAGTGGTTTTTTCAGCGCAACGCTCGTGTTCTGGATTGTTATCCAGTGCCTCCTGCTCAGGTCGATCGCTTTTCAGCACATCCTTTTTTTTGGCGTGGGCACCCTCATGGGCCTGCTCTCCCTGACTTTGATTTTCGACCAGCGTAACTGAAAGGCACCCCTGCCGTCCCCTGCGGTGTATACTGAAATAGATAGGGGATGATTGCATGGCTTTTATCGAGATGATCGATTGTCATAAGCGCTACCACATGGGCAGCACGACGATCGTTGCCAATAACGGGATTGATTTCGGGATTGAAAAGGGTGAATTCGCAGTGATTGTCGGTCCTTCCGGGGCTGGCAAATCGACCGTGCTCAACATTCTGGGCGGCATGGATACGTGTGATGAGGGGCAGGTCCTGGTCGACGGTCGGGATATCGCTCGCCTCTCCCAGCGGGATCTGACGACCTACCGGCGCCTGTCGATTGGCTTCGTCTTCCAGTTCTACAATCTGATGCCCAATCTGACGACCCTGGAGAATGTTGAGCTTTCGGCTTCGATCGTCCCGGGAGCCAAGGATCCGGAGCTCGTCCTGCAGCAGGTCGGTCTCGGCCACCGGCTGGATAATTTTCCGGCCCAGCTGTCCGGTGGCGAGCAACAGCGGGTCGCGATCGCACGAGCCCTGGCCAAGAATCCCAAAATGCTCCTGGCCGATGAACCGACCGGCGCTCTCGACTACCATACGGGCAAGGAAATCCTCAAGTTGCTGCAGCAGACGTGCCACGAGACGGGCACCACAGTCATCGTGATCACTCACAACCAGGCGATCACGCCGATCGCCGACCGCATCATTGAAATCAACGACGCCAAGGTGCGGCGGGTTACACACAACGAAAATCCCCTTTCCATCGATGCGATTGAATGGTAGGCGATCCTTCATGCAGGGACGAACAACCAAACGATTGATCAAACGGGCACTTTTCCTGGATATCCGCCGGGAGTTTGCCAAATCTGTCACACGCTTCCTGTCCATCCTGATCATGATCGCGCTGGGATCGTTTATTTTTGTCGGTCTCTACGTCACAGGTCCGACCATGCGCAGGACGGTCCTGACTTTTGTTGAAAAAAACAACCTGCAAGATCTCATCGTCAGCACACCTTTCGGGCTGGAAAGTGCCGACAAGGTTTTGCTGGCTGCGCTCCCCGGAGTCTCAGTCCTGGATTACAATTACCGGACGGACGTGATGATCCAGGATACCGACACGGTGGTTCGACTCGAAGGTCTGTCTGTCTTGCCAGGGTATGAAATCACCAGCGGCCGGCTGCCTGGAAAGGCAGGCGAAATCGCGCTCGATGCCGAGATGATCACGGCAGGATTTGCCCTCGATGATGTCATTCGTTTTGCCCCCGAGCAGTTCGGTGACGAAGATGTGCTGAAGCAGTTCTCTTTTACAGTGACCGGATTTGTCCTGTCGCCCGAATATCTCGCTCTCGACAACAAAGGCACCGCTTCCATCGGCAATGGCAAAGTCCATTACTTCGGCGTCCTGGTGCCAGAGAGCTTCAATCTGGAGAACCACAGCCTGGCACGGCTGCAATTCGCTGATGTTATGGGCCTCGACAGCTACTCGGACCTGTACAAGACCCGGATACTGGCCCATGTCGACGAACTGGACCAGGTTTTTGCTTCCCGCCCGGAGATCCGCCTGGCACGCTACCAGCGCGAAGGCCTGGCTGAAATCGTTTCTGCCGAGGGGGATTTAACCGAAGCGGAGCAAGAGCTGGTCGATGCGAGGCAAAAGCTCCTGGACGCCCGGGCAGATCTCGACCAGGGATTGCTCGATTACGAAGAGGGCAAGGCCACCTTCGAGCAGGAAATCCGGAACGCACGGGCGAAAATCAAGGATGGCGAAGCCGAACTGGTGGATGCCAAAGCAACCCTGGATGACGGCTGGTCCAAGCTGATCGATGGCGAACAGGAGCTGGCCGATGGCTGGAAAGACTACGAAAAAGGCAAAGATGAACTCGAAGAAGGCGAAGAACAACTGGCGGAAGGCCAGGCTCAGCTGGACGCTGCCCAGGCAGAAATCGACAGCCAGCAGCAGATTTTAGACCAGCAACGCCTGGAAGTTGAAACGGGCCTTCAAGCCATCAACGACGGTCTCGTCCAAGCCGGGCTGTCAACCGATAATGATGCTGTGGACAGCCAGATGCTGCTGCTCGAGGGGCAGATCGTAACATTGGACGCTCAGATCCTGGCTGCTGAGCAAGCGTTGCGTGATGTGGCGACAGCTTTGGTCGCTGCAGGATACACCCCTGTCTCAGAAGACCCGCTGGTGATGGACTCTGAGGCCATCGAACAGTCTGCAGCCGAACGGACGGCGGAAAAGGCCCTTCTGGATGCACAGTTGGTCGAACTCGAAGCCATCCTGGCTGACGAACTTGCCACTGAAGAAGAAAAACAGGCAGCAGAAACAGAAATTGCGGCGGTCGAAGATCAGATCACTGCAATGAACTCAGAGCTGACGCTTTTGACGAACTATTTACAGGCCGAGGCGACGGTTACTGCTCTGGTCGTAGCCAGGACAAACCTGGCCACCCTGCTGGAGCTGCTGCAAAA
This sequence comes from Mageeibacillus sp. UBA5734, assembly GCA_002419365.1. Lineage (GTDB taxonomy): Bacteria > Bacillota > Clostridia > Saccharofermentanales > UBA5734 > UBA5734. The sequence continues at coordinate 41,763 of DIGA01000060.1, forward strand.
CAAATCCACCCTGCTCGCAGCCCAGGCGCAGTTGGAAGCCGGTCAGGCGCAGCTTGACCAGGGCCAGGCGGAACTCGATGCCCAGGTGAAGCTTTTCAATGAGAAGGTCAGGGAATACGAAGCGGGTGTGGCTGAGCTTGCAGCGGCCAGGAAAAAACTCGACGAAGGTGCGGCCGAGTTGGCTGATGCACGAGCTGAACTAGAAGATGGCCAGGCGGACTACGAGCAAGGTCTCAGGGATCTGGAGGAAGCGCGGCAAACGCTGGTTCGTGAGCAGGCCAAGGGAAAGCAGGAGCTGGCAGATGCTTATCAGGAGCTGCTCGATGGCGAATTGGAATATGAAGAGGGACTGGCAGAGTATAACGACAAATTGCCGGGTGCTCAGGAGGATATTGCCGAGGGCAAAGTAGACATCGCTGCGGCCAGGCGCCAGCTGGCCAGGCTCAAGGTGCCTGATTACACGATTCAGGATCGCTACAAAGACCCGGGGTTTTTCCAGTTCATAGAAAATTCGGAGAGCATGGATTTCCTGTCCTACATTTTCCCGGTTTTCTTTTTCCTGATTGCCCTGCTCGTTTCCCTGACAACCATGACCCGCATGGTCGATGAGCAGCGCCTGCAGATCGGTACGCTCAAGGCCTTGAGTTATTCCAACTGGGACATCGTCAGCAAATATCTCTTGTATGGCAGCCTGCCGAGCCTTGTCGGCAGCCTCCTGGGGGTCGTTGCCGGACACAAGATCCTGATGCCGACTGTGTTCATGGCTTATTCGTCCAATTTCATCTTCAACGAAGAAATACCGGACTTGCCCATCATCTACAGCATCCTTGCCGTCCTGATCAGCCTGCTTTGCACGGGCCTGGTTGCGCTGATAACCACGTACTCTTCACTCAAGGAAAATGTCGCCTCGCTGTTGCGGCCCAAGGCACCGAAAGCCGGAACCCGCATCCTGCTGGAGCGGATCACACCGGTTTGGAAGCGTCTGTCTTTCCATAGCAAAGTGACGGCCAGGAACATTTTCCGCTTTAAAAAGCGCATGATGATGACGATTCTCGGTGTGTCGGGCTGTGCCGCCCTGATTTTCATGGGCTTTGGCATCCGCGACTCGATCGGGTCGATCATTCCCAAACAGTATGGCGACCTGTTCCGTTATGACACTCTGGTCATCTTCGATGATGAGGCTGATCCAGCAGATTTGAAAGCCTATCAGGAACTGCTGGATGGTGATAGCCGGATCAGCCAGATCTACCCGGCACGGATTGAGCAGGGCATCATCGCGGTCCCTGGCAAGCTCGACCAGGACATCACGCTGGTCGTGCCAGCTGATGCGACGCAATTTGCCGAAATCAATGTGCTCCGCAGCCGGATCCTGAAGCAGCCACTCCACCTGGACCAGGGGGCAGTGATTTCAGAAAAGATGGCGCTGCTGCTCGGGTTACGTGCCGGAGACACCCTCGATTATGAAGATCCGGATGGTCAGGTTCGCCCCATTTCCATCGGTGGTGTCACGGAAAATTACACCGGGCATTACCTCTACCTTTCAATTGCCGATTATGAGGCTTTATTTGGCAAATCCTACCGGCCAAACAGCGATTTCGTGGTGCTCAATCAGCAGGATCCGGAAACAGCCAGCGCTTTTTCCCGCGCCATGCTCGACCAGGAGATCGTTTTCAGCGCGATCAGTTCCCGGACCACCGGTGAAACGGTCCACAAGCTGATTGCATCGATGAACATCATCGTGCTCGTGATCCTGATCGCCTCTTCCCTGCTCGCCATCGTGGTCCTCTACAACCTGACCAACATCAATGTCTCCGAGCGGATCCGCGAGTTGTCGACGATCATGGTCCTGGGCTTCTATCCCAAGGAAGTCACAGCCTATGTCTATCGCGAAACAATGACGCTGACTGCCATGGGTATCCTGGCTGGTTTCGGCTTCGGCCGCGTGCTGCATTATTTCGTCATCAGTTCGATGGCGCCGTCCAATGTCCTGCTGGACCCTTATGTCTGGTGGAGCACGTATGCCCTCTCGGCTGCCTTCACCTTTGCCTTCTCCCTGGTCGTCATGCTGATCATGCACAACCGCCTCAAGCACGTCGACATGGTCAGTGCCTTGAAGGCGGTCGAGTAAAGCCAGAGAAAAAAGCGATGCCTATTGTCGTTAAATGCCGTGGCCACAGACACGGGCAGTTTCGCGCGCAATGACGAGTTCTTCTTTGGTGGGGATGACAAGGACCTTGACGGGTGAATCATCGTCAGAAATGATCGCTTCTGTACCGATGGCCGCGGCATTGCGATAGGGATCGATCGAGATACCCATGAAGCCTAAGTCCTTGCAGGCGCCATAGCGGATGTCAGGGGCGTTTTCGCCAATACCGGCGGTGAATACGACTGCATCGACGCCACCCATGGTCGAGGTGTAGGCACCGATCAGTTTGCGGCACTGGTATTTGAAAAGGTCGATCGCCAGGGCTGCCCGCTTGTTGCCCTCACCTGCGGCAGCATAGATGTCGCGCAGATCGGGACTGACACCGGAAATGCCGAAAAGGCCGGACTGGTTGTTGAGCAGATTTTCCATGCCGTCGATATCGAGTTGTTCTTTTTCCATCAGGAAGGTGACGATCGCAGGGTCGATGTCGCCGCTGCGGCTGCACATGGCCAGGCCAGCCAGCGGGGTCAGGCCCATAGACGTATCGACGCTGCGGCCCCGGTCAACGGCAGCGATGGAGGAGCCGAATCCGAGGTGGCATGTGATGATCTTTAACGTGTCGATCGGTTGGCCCAGAAGTTCGGCTGCACGCTGGCTGATATAGGCATGGGATGTGCCATGGAAACCATATTTGCGGACATCGTATTTTTCGTAGAATTCGTATGGCAGAGCGTAGATGGCAGCCTTGTCCGGCATGGTGTGATGGAAAGCCGTGTCAAAGACAGCTACTTGAGGGACGCCTGGCAGGGCCTTTTCGCAAGCCAGGATGCCCTCCATGCTGGGCGGGTTGTGCAACGGAGCGAGATGATTGTACGCCTCGATGGTGCGCTTGATCTCAGGGGTGATGATCGCAGGAGCAGTGAATGTCTCACCGCCGTGGACGATGCGATGTCCAACCGCCTCGATCGCACTTTTGTTCTTGATCACGCCTTGCCTGGTCGAGGTCAAAACCTTGATGACAGCGTTGACAGCTGCTTCAATCGTTGGCAAATCCATAACTGTCGTGACTGGATCAGCATCACGGCGGGCAAGCGATAGCGATGATTTTCCCAATCCGATCCGGTCGCAGAGGCCCTTGGCCAGCACCTCGCCACTCCCCACCCGGATCAATTGGTATTTCAAAAATGTGCGATTGGTGTTGATCACTAAAACAAGCATACAGACCTCCCGAACTCATCGAGTCGATAAAAAGAATGATCAGTCAATTATAAACAATCTGAGGCCAAACCTCCACAAAAAGGACAAAGTGACGAAAAAGGGACCGGGTCTCGATATCGGTTTTCGATATCGAGACCCGGTCCCTTTTTGATCAAACCACCAGGATTTCGCGTTCGATGGTGAGAATTTCCAGGTCGGGCCAGGTTTCGGTGTGGTTTTCGATGGTTTGCAGGAGTTTTTCGAGGATTTTACGGTCGCTGCCTGCGGCGGCCAGGCCGAGACCAAGGCGGCTGTGCTGATCCTGGAAAGAGATTTCGGCGACGGAGACGGCGAACCGGTGCTGCAGGTCGGCCTTGAGGCGGCTGGCGATGGATCGCTTATCCTTGAGGGAATGGCAACTGTAGAGCATCAGGTCGAGCTGCATGACCGCAACATGCATGGCGGGCCCCCCTTTCATCCAATTTCACGCTGAAAAGATCTGGTTCTATTGTATCGCAACAAAGCCGCCCGGATCAGGGCTTTGCCTGAATCCGGAGCGGCTCTGTAAAGGTGTGCGAGTGGGGAGCTGGAAACTGAGACCGGGTCCCTGTCAGTCCATGCCGGGCATGATCAGGTCGTTGGGCATGCGGCCGGCCGGGATCATCGGATAGACGTTTTCACCGGTATCGATGATGCAGTGGACGAGATAGGGGCCTTCGGTCGAGATACATTTCTCGATTTCGCGGGTAAGGCTGGCTTCATCGTTGGCGAAACCGCAGGGCAGATTGTAGGCTTTGGCGATCATGTTGAAATCGGGAGTGCCTTCCATGCCGGAATGGGAGAAACGCTTGTCAAAGAACAGATCCTGCCACTGGCGGACCATTCCGAGGCTGCCATTGTCCATGATGAAGATCTTGACTGGCAGCTGGAGGTTGGCCAGGACACCAAGCTCCTGGAAGGTCATCTGGAAGCCGCCGTCACCAACGAACAGGATGGTCGGGCGGGAACGGTCGGCAAACGAGGCGCCGATCGCGGCTGGCAAGCCGAAGCCCATCGTGCCCAGCCCGCCGGATGTGATCCAGCTGCGCGGCGATTCGACCGGGAAATGCTGGGTGGCGAACATCTGGTGCTGGCCGACATCGGTGACCACGATCGGATTGGTGCCCTTGTAGGCCTTGGCGACGCGATGGATCAGGTACTGCGGCAGCAGCGGATAGGTCGGCACATACATCTGCTCGACCAGCTCGTCGTAGCGCTTTTTCTTGGCCATCAGGCTGTCGATCCACTCCAGCCAGTCTTCGGAGAAGACTCCACAGGTGCGGTCGGCAGGATAATTAGCCGCCATGGTGCGGAAGAAATCAGCCGCATCGTCTTCTATCCCGATGTCGACCCGGACATTTTTGCCGATTTCGGCGTCGTCGATGTCGACATGGATGATCACACGCTTCTTGTCCTGGTTGTAAAGATCGGGATCACCGACGATCCGGTCGCTGAAGCGGCAGCCGACTGCGAGCAGCAAATCGCAGGTTCCGAGGGCGGTATTCGCCTGTGGTGTGCCATGCATGCCGATGTGGCCCAGGTATTTCGGATGATCTGGCGCAACGGCACCTTTGCCCATCAGGGTGGTGGCGACTGGGATACCGAGGCAACGGATGAATTCCATCATATCCTGGACACCGCCATTGGAGATGACACAGCCGCCGCCGGCCAGGAGCAGCGGTTTTTTCGCTTTGGCCAACGCTGCATACACGTTGTCGGTCATGCCCTCGGTGCGGACCTTGGCCGGACGGTGGCGGATATAGGTGCTGGTCGAACGGCCCTCGGGAGCCGGATCGATCTGGAGCGCGAGAAGATCTTTGGGGACATTGACCAGGACCGGGCCGGGGCGGCCTTCGGTCGTCAGCTGCCAGGCCTCTTCCAGGATCGGCAGCAGGTCATTGGGGTCCATGACGAGATAATTGTATTTGGTGATCGGCTGGGTGATGCCGGTGATATCTGCTTCCTGGAAGGCATCGGTACCGGTGGATTTGCGGGCAACTGCGCCAGTGATGGCCAGGATCGGTACCGAGTCGAGCATCGCGTCGGCCAGGCCCGTGACCAGATTGGTCGCGCCAGGGCCTGAGGTGGCGATGACGACACCGGGAATGCCGGTGACCTTGGCAAAGCCTTCAGCCGCATGGATCGCACCTTGTTCGTGGCGGACCTGGACATGGGGGAACCCGGCATTGTAGATGGCATCATAGAGCACGAGCACGGGACCACCCGGATAGCCGAAGGCGTGATGGACGCCCTTGTCGAGCAGGAATTTGACGATCAGATCTGCTCCATTCATGATTCATCCTCCTTGCCATTACGGCGCAGGCGGGCACCCACGCTGCTGGCGATCACTTGGGACTGGTAGCGGTTCAGGACACCACGCAAGTTGCGGTCGGGCTGGGTCGCCGGCTGACGCTGGGCCAATTCATGCTCGGACACAAGCAATTCGATCGTGCGCGCCGGGATATCGATCCGGATCCGGTCGCCTTCCTGGACATAGGCAATCAGACCACCAACGGCTGCTTCCGGACAGACATGCCCGATCGAGGCACCGCGCGAGGCGCCGGAGAAACGGCCGTCTGTGATCAGGGCCACGCTGTTGTCCAGGCCCATGCCGGCCAGTGCACTGGTGGGCGTGAGCATTTCGCGCATGCCCGGGCCGCCCTTGGGGCCTTCGAAACGGACGACGATGACATCGCCAGGATTGATCTGGCCGCCAAAAATCGCTTCGGCCACTTCTTCCTCACTGTCAAAAACGCGGGCCGGACCCTCGTGTTGCATCATTTCCGGCAGGACGGCGCCTTTCTTGACGACACAACCATTCTGGGCCAGATTGCCCTTCAAAACAGCCAGGCCACCATCGGCTGAATAAGGATTGTCGATCCGGCGGATGATGATGCCATCGGCACCAAAGGATCCGGTCAGGCGGTCCTGGAGCGGACCGCTGACGGTCAGGGCGTCGAGTTCGATGTGGTTGCCCTTGGCCAGCTCGGTCATGACAGCGCGCAGGCCGCCCTTTTCATTGAGGTCGGAAATATAGTGGTCACTGGCGGGATTGAGCTTGCACAGCTGCGGCGTCGCGCTGCTGATCTGGTTGATCTCGTCCAGGGTCAGGTTGTAGCCAGCTTCGCGGGAGATCGCCAGCATGTGCAGGACTGAGTTGGTCGAACCGCCGAGTGCCATGTCCATGCGCAGGGCATTGCGCAAGGCAGCCGGGGTCATGATGTCGAGTGCCGTCACACCGGCCTCGTAGAGGTCCATGATCTTTTCACCGGACATTTTGGCCAGGCGGATGCGGTCCGAGTAAACAGCCGGGATTGTGCCATTGCCGGGCAAGGCCAGGCCCATGGCTTCCGTCAGGCAGGCCATGGTATTGGCGGTATACATGCCAGAACAGCTGCCGCAGGTTGGACAGGCGGACATTTCCATCGCCGTCAGCTGGGCATCGTTGATCTTGCCCGCAGCATGGGCACCAACGGCTTCGAAGACATTGCCAAGGCCAACACGATCATGGCTGACTTTGCCGGGCAGCATCGGTCCGCCGGTGATGAAAATGCTCGGGACATTGAGCCGGGCAGCTGCCATCAGCATGCCAGGGATGACCTTGTCGCAGCTGGGGATGAAAACAACCGCATCAAACTGGTGTGCCATCATCATGATCTCAATGCTGTCGGCAATCACATCGCGGCTGATCAGGGAATATTTCATTCCGGCATGGTTCATGGCGATGCCGTCACAGACCGCGATCGCCGGGAATTCGAACGGGACCCCACCAGCATTGCGGATGCCAGCCTTGACAGCATCGGTCAAAGTCCGCAGGTGGATATGGCCGGGGACAATTTCATTGAACGAATTGACGACGCCGATGAACGGCTTTTTCATTTCACTTTCAGACAGGCCGAGGGCATAGAGCAGGGACCTGTGGGAGGCACGGCCAGGGCCTTTCTTGATCGCATCACTGCGCATAGGATTCACCTTCTTTGTTATTAAGATTGATTCATTATAGCATAGCTGACCGGATGGCTTGCCGCCCGGTCAGCTGGTGGAAAAGCTTCTGCAAGATGGGGCACAAATGCCAGTAACTCAGGCGTTCGCGACCGCTTCGACGACCAGTCGGGTCATTTCGCGTGTGCCGACGCGCTTCTCAGTCGAGTTGCTGCCGACATTCTGGACGATGTCACCCGTGCGATAGCCGTCGGCCAGGACCTTGGCGACAGCGGCTTCAACAGCGTCTGCCTCCGCGATCAGGCCGAGCGAACTGCGCAGCATCATGGCAGCGGAGAGAATCGTAGCCAGCGGGTTAGCCTTGTCTTGGCCGGCAATATCCGGGGCAGAGCCGTGGACAGGCTCATACATGCCGGGTGTACCGGGCTTGCCCAGGGAGGCCGAGGCAAGCATGCCGATCGAGCCAGTGATCATGGCTGCTTCGTCGGAGAGGATGTCACCGAACATGTTGGTCGTCACGATGACGTCGAAGTCCGATGGGCGCTTGATCAGCTGCATGGTCGCGTTGTCGACGTAGAGGTGGTCGAGCGTGACTTCCGGGTAATCCTGGCTGACCCGGATCACGGTCTCGCGCCAGAGGCGGGAGCTCTCGAGGACATTGGCCTTGTCCACACTGGTCAGACGCTTGTTTCGCAGCATGGCCTGTTCAAAACCGACACGGGCGATGCGCTCGACTTCCATGACGCTGTAGGCCTCGGTGTCATAGGCCTCTGGTCCGTTAGGTCCTTCGCGGCGGCCACGGTCACCAAAGTACATGCCGCCCGTCAATTCACGGACGATCATGACATCGATCCCGGCGGCAGCTGTCTCCGGATGGAGCGGGCAGGCAGCAGCCAAGGCTGGATAGAGGACGGCCGGGCGCAGGTTGGCGTAGAGGCCGAGCTCGGCACGCAGTCCCAAAAGTGCGCGTTCAGGTCGTTTGTCACCCGGAAGCGTATCCCACTGCGGTCCGCCCACTGCTCCTAAAAGGACGGCGTCACTTTTCCTGGCGGCGGCGACGGTAGCAGCCGGCAGAGGCTCGCCCGTAGCATCGATCGCGATCCCGCCAGCAAGCAATTCGGTGTAGGCGAACTCATGGCCGAAACGGCCGGCAATGACGTCGAGGACTTGACGGGTGCCATTGACGACTTCAGGACCGATGCCGTCGCCGGGAATGACTGCAATTTGAAACTTTGCCATAGAAATAGTCTCCTTGAATGTCTGGTCTGGTGATTGGGATCATCTGGAAGTTGAGTATTTAGTTCAGGCCAAGCTGCTGGCACATGAGTTTGTATTCGAGCGAATCAACCAGGGCCAGCCAGGAGGCTTCGAGGATGTCGGTCGAAACGCCGATCGTATGCCAGGTGCGGATGCCGTCGGTGGATTCGATCAGGGTGCGTACCGTCGAAGCAGTGGCTTCCTGGTTCAGCACACGGACCTTGAAGTCAGTCAGCCGGACCTGGGTCAGCTCAGGGTAAAAGACCTCCATCGCCTTTTTCAGGGCACGGTCCATCGCATTGACTGGGCCTTCGCCTTCGGCAGCTGTGACTTCCTCGACACCATCGACGAGGATCTTGATGTAGGTAAAGGCACTGTACGCACCCATCTGGGGCTGCTCGATCGTAATCCGCAATTTCTCCAGGGTGAAGAAGGGCTGGTACAGGCCCAGCTCCTTGCAGACCAGAAGCTCCTGTGACGCTTCGGCACCCTCGAAATGGTAACCCTGGTGCTCAAGCTCCTTCATCGTGTGCAGGACACGGGCCACTTCCGGAGCATCGCGGCTGATGTCCGGCTTGATCCGGCGGATGATATCCAGGACAGCCGACCGGCCGCTGATTTCCGAAAGCAGGAAACGGCGGGCATTGCCGACTGACGTCGGCTCGATGTGCTCGAACGTCTTGGGGTTCTTTTTGACGCCATCGACATGCATGCCGGCCTTGTGTGAAAAGGCCGAACTGCCGACATACGGTTCGCCGTTGGGCAGCTGGATATTGGTAATCTCGGCAATCGTCCGGGCGACTGGGGTGAGCAACTCCATCCGGTCCTGCGGGATACAAGGGTGGCCGTATTTGATCTGGAGATTGGGGATGATGGTCGACAGGTTGGCGTTGCCGCAGCGCTCGCCAATGCCATTGAACGTCCCCTGGACATGGGTCGCGCCCGCAAGGACGGCAGCCTGGGAATTGGCCACGGCCATGCCGCTGTCGTTGTGACAGTGGATGCCGATCTGGATGCCCGGCAAGGCCTTGACCACGGCCGCGGTGACAGCACTGACCTCGTCCGGCATGGTCGCACCGTTCGTGTCGCAGAGTACGGCACAGAGGGCGCCGCCCTCCTGGGCCGCTTTCAGGCAATTCACTGCATAGTCCGGGTTGGCCCGGTAAGCTTCAAAGAAATGCTCAGCGTCGAAAATGACATCACGGCCCTGCGAGCGCAAGTACTCCGTCGTCTCACGGATCAGGGCCATGTTCTCCTCATTGGTGCAGCGCAGGATGTCGCGCACTTCGAGGTCCCAGGTCTTGCCAAAGATCACAATGGTGCTGGTCTGGGCTGACAGAAGGTCGGCCAGGCCGGTGTCTTCCTCAGGCTTGATGCCCTTGCGCTTGGTCGGGCCGAAGGCGACCAGTTCCGTCTGGTCCATCACCGGCCGCTTTTCATTGAATTTGGTGAAGAATTCGCGATCCTTCGGGTTGGAGCCGGGGTTGCCGGCTTCGATGTAGCGGACACCGATGGTCACGAGATTGTCGAGAATCTGGAACTTGTCATTGACAGAAAATGAGACACCCTCCATCTGGGCGCCATCGCGCAGGGTCGTGTCAAGAATTTCAACAACGGGTTTTGCCAAAGATCTCTCCTCCTTTTCCAGGCATCTGGTCCAGGCCGGGAAAAGTCCGGCCCAGACAAGGTGTCGCAAGGTTATTCCAGCATACCCTTTGCCCGGACAGCGGGCAAGTTTTCCTCGGCCCTTTTTCTTCACGCTTTCTGCCGAAAACTGGTCCTGGGACTTCTGAATATGCTATACTGGCGGCGCATTCGAGCATGGGGAGAAACTGAAGCGTCCATGAGCCTTCTATCGCTGCAATCCGTGGAAAAATCGTATTTCGGCCGCACAGTCCTGGCCGGTGTTTCGCTGCGGATTGACCGCGGAGACCGCCTGGCCCTGATTGGTGAAAACGGCGCTGGCAAGACCACCTTGTTGCGCCTGGTCACGGGCCAGGAAAAACCCGATGCCGGCCAGGTCGTAAAGCCCGCAACCGTTGTGGTCGGCTACTTGAGCCAGCATGTCGAAGAGATCTGCGATCTGGAGAGCCACCCGCTGGCCAACCAGGAACTGACCGCCCTTGAGGATGAAATGCGCCATCTCGAACACGAAATGGCCAGTGCCCCTGGCGATCACCGCCTGATGGCGCGCTACGCTGAGTGCACGGCCCGATTCGAAGCCCTGGAAGGTTATGATTTCCCGCGCCGCATGCAGGAAGCGCTCGACGGTCTGGGCCTGTCCGGCGAAGCCCTGGCCCGCCCGATGTCCACGCTCTCCGGCGGCGAGCGAATGCGTGTTGCCCTGGCCCGGATCCTCCTGATGTCGCCAGATGTCCTGCTGCTGGACGAGCCGACCAACCATCTCGACGCCACTGCCCAGGAATGGCTGGAAAGCTATCTGAAAAGCTTCAAGGGTGCGGTGCTGCTCGTTTCCCATGACCGCGCTTTCATCGACCAGGTCGCCAATGAAGTGGCCGAACTGTCGCTTGGCCAACTCACCCTGCGGCCGGGTAACTACACCGCCTACAAGGAAATCCAGGCCAGCGAGCTGCTGACCTTGTCCCGCACGATCCGGCAGATGGAAAAAGAACTCGCCCATCAGGAAGCGGTCACCCAGACCATGCTGTCCCACCGCAAAATGGCCAGCTACCATGCGCGGGAAAAGGTGGTCGCCAAGCTTTCGTCGCAGCTGACCGAGATCCGCGATCGGGCCCGTCAGCACCAGACGCAGCTCAAGTTCAATTTCCTGCCGGTCCAGAACACGGGCGATCCGGACAAACAACTCCTCCTGGCCAGCGACCTGGAAATCCGCTTCCAGGAACGGGTCTTGTTTTCCAGTGTCAGTTTTGAAATCCGCGGCCGCGACAAGCTCTGTGTCTGCGGTCCGAACGGCTGCGGCAAGTCGACCCTGCTGGCGCTGCTTCTGGGTAAGATCCCGCAAAGCAACGGGGCCCTGCGCCTCTCGGAAAAAGCTGTTTTCGGCCACATGGGTCAGCATGTCGAATTTCTCGATGAACAAGCCTCGGTGCTGGATGAGCTTCTGTCCCGCTTTGCCCTTGACGAAGCAGGGGCCCGCAACTTACTGGCGCGCTATGGCTTCAGGGATGTCGACGTTTTCAAGTCGATTTCCGTCCTGTCCGGTGGCGAACGGGCCCGGCTCTACCTGTGCTGCCTGCTCCTCGAACAGCCGGATCTGCTGCTTTTGGACGAACCGACCAACCATCTCGATATCCATTCCCGCGAGATTCTGGAACAGGCGTTGCTCGAATTCCCCGGCGCGATTTTTGCGGTCAGTCATGATCGTTATTTCATCGACAAAATCGCCCGCCGGGTCCTGGGTTTTGTCGGCCACCAGGTCCAGTCCTTCGACACCTATGCCGAATACCGGAGCAAGGCCCGCCAGGCAGAGGCAGCCTTCGTCGCGAGTGGCAAAGCCCAGAAAGAGCTGGAAGCCCGGGCAGCTCGCAACCAGGAAGCCGAATCAGCCAGCGGGCGGGTGCAGAGCTTGAACAAAGCCCAGGAACGGCGCGAAAATGCCCGGCGCAAAGAACAGCTTCGCCAGGCGGAAAAGCGCATTGAACAGCTCGAACAGGAACGGTCGGAACTCGAGGCATTGTTCTCCGGTGCAGCAACGCCGTCCGATTACGAACGCTATGCCATTGTCCTGCAGGAAATTGACGACACCTATGCTCTCTATCTGGAACTGGCCGAGGACCAGGGCACGTAGACTAGGGCACGATCAGGCGCAAAGCCTGATGCTTGACCGTCAGTTCCACCGGCAGTTCACCGCCCCATTCACCATCGAGGTCGATGGAGAGAGTTTCTGTATGACCTGTCATGATTTTCAGCGATGATGCCTGGAAATAATCGATTTTTGGGTGGTTGACATGGACACCGTTGACCATCTGGACCAGAAGCGGGAATAATTCCAAAAGATTTTGCGGTTTGACCAGCACCACATCCAGCAGGCCATCGGTCACAGAAGCCTGGGGGGCAAGGTTGCGGAAACCACCGACGCTGCTGGTATTGGAAACAATAAAGAGCAAGATCTCCTCATCGATGACCCGGTCGGGTGTCTCGATATGGACCGGAATCGGGCGCAGAGCCTGGGAGGAAAGATCCCTGGCCCCCTCAATGACATAGGCCAGCGTGCCAAGGACCGTCTTGGCATCCGATGGGACTTTGTAGGCCACATCGGTCAGCAAGCCACCCGCGGCCACATTGACAAAATAGCGGTCATTGGCCTGGCCGACATCGATCAGGCGTGTCTTGCCCTGGCGGATCATTTTGGCCACGGCACTGTCTGAGCGGGGCAACTTCATGGCATAGGCGAAATCATTGACCGTTCCGGCGGCCAGGATGGCCAGCGGAGTCTGGTGCTTGCCGTCGAGCAGGCCGCTGACAACCTCATTTACGGTGCCGTCACCGCCAACAACCAGAATCAGGTCAAATTGCCAGTCCTGGTAATAGCGGGCCGCAATATAGGCATCCCGTGGACCAACCGTGCGGACGACATCGACATCACTGAAAGTGCCATCGGCAAGCAGCGTCTCGGTCAGGCGCTCGGCCTTTTTCTGCAAAGTCTGTCGGCCGGATGAGGGATTGATGATGACACGTGCGCGCATGGCAGACTCCTGGCTGTTTTTGATAGTAGATTTATTATACCATGCCTGGCCGCTTAAGAAAGGCAGCCTTGCGTCTTACGCAAGGCTGCCCCGGGCTTTGAGCAGGGCTTCGGCGCAGCGCAGGCCATCGACGGCAGCTGACATGATCCCACCGGCATAACCAGCGCCTTCCCCGCAGGGGTAGAGGCCTTGGCAGCAGCTCTGTAAAGTGGTCTCCTCGCGCAGAATCCGGACCGGAGCCGAACTGCGTGTTTCCACACCGGTCAGGATCGCCTCGGGGGCGGCAAAACCAGATAGTTTCTGGTCAAAGAGTGGCAGGGCCTCGCGCAGGGCCTGGGTGGCGAAGCCTGGCAAGCACAGGGCCAGGTCGGTCCAGGTCACACCCGGTGTGTAACTGGGCAGGACTCCGGCCGGACCTGCCGAAGGCTGGCCAACCAGAAAATCACCCACCCGCTGAGCCGGGGCCCGGTAATTCCTGCCCACGAGGTCATAAGCGAGCTGCTCCATCTGGCGTTGGAGACTGATGCCACCCAAGGGTCCCGGCTCAGGGAAGTCCTCCGGCCGGACCTCGACCAGCAAGGCACTGTTGGCATTGACCTGGTCCCTGGCGTGGAGGCTCATGCCATTGGTGACAATCCCACCTGGTTCGGATGCCGAAGCTACCACCTGACCGCCCGGGCACATGCAGAATGTGTAGACCGAACGTCCCGAAGGCAAGTGGACTGCCAGCTTGTATTCGGCCGGTGGTAAATCAGGGTGGCCGGCCTGAGGCCCATACTGGCCCTGATTGATCTTATGCTGCAAATGTTCGATCCGGACGCCCACCGAAAAAGGCTTGGCAGCGAGTGGAACCGGGGCATTTGCCAGCATCGTCACCGTGTCGCGGGCGCTGTGTCCGATGGCCAGGATCACCTCTTTCACAGCCCAGGTTTCAGGCTGCCGGGTCCCATCCGCAGACTGGCGGCTGACGATGATTTTGTCCAGCTTGCCCGTGGGACCTGCTTCCTTGGGTACATCCGCAGGGTCGTCAGGGCAAGCCAGCCCGGCCGGCGAGCAAACCAGCTCATCCAGGCGGGTGCCAAAGTGGAAACTGCCTCCGAGTTGCTCGATGGTCTGGCGGATCTTGGTCACGACCCCGCAGAGCAGATCGGTGCCGACATGGGGTCTGGGCTCGATCAGGATACTGGCGGGAGCCCCAGCCAGGACCAGTTCTTCCAGGACCGCCTGGCAGCGCGGATCCTTGAGATTGGTGGTCAATTTGCCATCGGAAAAGGTCCCGGCGCCACCTTCACCAAACTGGACATTGTTTTCCGGATCGAGCGGACCACCGTCCCAGAACCGTTCAACCGCATCTTTGCGCTGTGCAATCGGCTGGCCGCGTTCGATGACACGTGGTTTGAGGCCTGCTTGAGCCAGGGCCAGGGCTGCAAACAGCCCGGCCGGGCCGCTGCCGACAATCACCGGCCGCTCAGAATCTGGTAGATCCGGCCCGCAGGATCGCAGCTCGAAGGAGGACTTGAAGGCCGGAATAGACGCAAGTCCAGCTGGCTTGGGCGCTGTCTGGCCCCGGACAATCGTGTACTGGATCCGGATGTCGCCCTTGTGGCGGGCATCAATCGATTTACGTGCAATATGCCAGGCCCCCACCCGTGCCACAGGACAATGAAAAGCCCGGGCGATCGCCCGGACCAGGTCTGCAGGCGAATGGCCGAGAGGCAGGCGTACCGAGCACGTTGCAGCGTCTGTCTGGTCCATCCTCTTGCCCGACGGACGGGCAGGTACTTCCCCCCGCCCGGTCATGACCGCAGCCTTGTGAGCAGACGGGCTGCGGATGCTCCGGCTAAAAGACCGCTGGACCAGGCCCACTGTAAATTAAAGCCGCCGCAGTCACCATCGATGTCAAGGAGCTCACCGGCGGCAAACAAACCCGGTTTCAGGCGCGACTCCAGGCAATCCGGCAGGAAATCACGGCAGTCCAGACCGCCGGCAGTCACCTGGGCCTGGGAGAAATCTCTCGTCCCGGTCACAGTCAGTTCGAGCTGCTTGATGGTCCGGGCCAGGCTTTTCACCTGGCGCGGTGAAAGGGTACGAACGGGTTGGTCCAGATTGGCATGGAGCGTCTCGCGGACGATGAAGCCACCAATTTTGCGGTGCACCAGCCCAGTCAGCAAGTCTGACAGATGCAAGGCTGGATTCTGGCTGATCCGGTGGGCGATCCTGGCTTCAATGGCCGCTTCTGTCCATTCCGGCAACAAATCCAGCCAGATCCTGAGCGGCTCGACACTGTTTTCCTGCAGGCTCACACTGACCGTTCGGGACAATTGCAAGACCGGGATCCCGGAAAGGCCATAGTCGGTAAAAAGGACCTCACCAGATTCACGGCCGATTTCCTGGTTGCCCAGGACCAGCGTCAAGCCACATTCGACCCGGATTCCCGACATGGAAACCGTTTTCCGGCCTGCTGTGGTCAATTGAACCAGAGCGGGCAAAGGCTCGACCAGACGGTGGCCCAAGGGCTGGGCCAACCGGTAGCCGCTGCCATCGCTGCCCAGATTGGGCGAGGCCTGGCCGCCCGTGGCCAGGATGACACAAGTGGCATCCAGTATCTGGCCATCGGCAAGGCCGAGGCGCCAGTGTGGAGCTTTTTCCAGCGGCTGGCTACCCAGGAAGACCGGCTCGACTGGTGCGAGTGAAGTCACTGTCTGCTGCGTCTGGATCGAGATATGCAGGCGCTCGATTTCGTGTGTCAATAGGTCGACGACGGCTGCAGCCTGCTGACAGACAGGGTAGATCCGGCCATCCTCTTCTTCCCGGCAAACCAGGCCAAGGTCGAGGAAGAAGTCCAGGGTTGCACTGACATCATAGCGGTGCAAGGCACCGCGGCAAAAACGGGGATCATCACCGTGATACGCCGCAGGAACAGCCAGAGCATTCGTCAGGTTGCAGCGTCCATTACCGGTGGCCAGGATTTTCCGGCCAATTTTGTCATTTTTCTCGAGGATCAGGATGTTCAAGGAACCTGATTGCGGCGGGGCTGCCTGTTCCTGCCAAGTCCTGGCAGCCGATATGGCAGCCAGTAGGCCGGCTGCTCCGCCCCCGACAACTATCAGGTCGACTCGTCTCGGCCGCCTGGCGGTCGTTTCCGTCATAGCGGTTTTTGCTTGGACAACAATTTCAGGCAGCGGGCAAATTTGCTCAGTTCCTCCGGCTCAACCGGCAATTGTTCCTGCATCTCATGGCCAAGTTCAACCAGGTCGCGGACATCGCCTTCCTTGAGTTCAACTTCGATCTCATAGAGGGGATCACTGAAGTCGCCGGCGATCAATTCGCCACGGTCGATGGCCAGCTCCAGGAGTGAATCGCCGTAGCCGATGTCATAGGTGATGCGCTGGAAGCGGGCTTCACATAAAAGAATCAGGGGGCGTGCCTTGATCAGGCGCAGAGCTTCCTGCAATTGCGCATCGGGATCTCCCATGCTGGTGGCTTCACGTTTGAACCAGCTGGTGTCGAGACCATTTTTCAGGTCACCGTCCCAGTCTTCCGGAAACACGGCCGTCCATTCAAAGCGCTGGTGTAGCTCACTGACTGTGGCTTCGCCTGTCTTGAGGGTCACTTCGGAGCGGTCGGATACCTGGCGCAGGCGCAAGGTCATTTCGCGCTCGGTCAGGTCATGGCGAGCCGTGTCGTAATAGAGATTGACCAGGTTTTGTTCGCGGCGCGAGTCGGGCATGGTCAGGCGGGCTATCAGCGGATGTTCGATGATTGCAGATAAATCGGTATTGGCAGCAAGACGCAATTTGATTTCGGATTCCAAGTTGGTTCCTCCCAGAGTCAGGTCAGCCGGATCAGGCTCGATCCAGTGACTTATGCAAGCAGTTGTTCCAGTTCATCCAGGGCCTTGGCAAACACAGCCAGGGCATTCTGGACCGGGGCAGCGGTCGACAAGTCGACCCCAGCCTTTTTCAGCAGATCAAGCGGATAGCCGGAGCCACCAGAACCAAGGAATGCGAGATATCGGCTGACAGCCGCCTCTCCCTCTTGCCGGATGTGCTGGCTCAGGGCCACCGCAGCAGAAAAGCCAGTTGCATATTTGAACACATAGTAGGCATTGTAGAAATGTGGGATCCGGCTCCATTCCCAGTGCATGAAGGGATCAATCACGACCTCCGGGCCGAAGTAAAGGGCCAGCAGGCCGCGGTACAGCTCCGTCAGGGCATCAGCCGTCAAGGGTTGGCCGGCTTCGGCAGCCTGGTGGGCTTTCAGCTCGAATTCACAGAACATCGTCTGGCGGAAAACGGTCAGGCGAAATTCCTCGAGGAAATGGTTGAGCAGGGCGATTTTCTCCTGGCGTCCCTCTGGCTTGGAAAGATCACACTGGTCCATCCAGTGCTGCAGCAGCAAGTTCTCGTTGACAGTCGAGGCGATTTCAGCCAGGAAAATCGGATAATGGGACAGGGCAAATGGCTGGCGGGATGAAAAATACGTGTGCAGGCTGTGGCCAACCTCGTGGGCCAGCGTGAAGACGTCATTCTGCATGCCGCTGAAATTCAACAGGACATAGGGATGGGTGCGATACGTACCCCAGGAGTAGGCTCCAGTCGTTTTGCCGGGTGTCTCATGGACATCGATCCAGCGGTCGGACAGGTGGCGTTCCAGCACCGTGGCATATTCATCACCGAGCGGGCGCAATCCAGACTTGACCAGCTCACAGGCCTGGCTGTACGTGAAGTGGCGCTGGCTTTCTGCAACCAGCGGTACATAGGTGTCATAGATGTGCAAATCAGAAAGGCCCATCAGGCGCTGGCGCAAACCGAGGTAGCGGTAGAGGTCCGGCAGGCCGGCATGGACGGCGTCGACCAGGCCGGTCACGGTCTCTGTGGGCAGATTGTCAGCAAAGAGGGCACCCGCCAAGGTATCGGCATGGTGGCGAGCAGCAGAAAAAGCGATGTCCGTTTTCACCCGGGTGGCGTAGAGGGTTGCCAGGGTGCGGCCAACTCTGGCGTAGGATTCATGGATCTGGGCAAAAGCCCGGGCCCGGATCTCCCGGTCAGGATGCTCGCGCAGCTGGGCAAAGCGGCCGTGCGTCAGACGAGTCATCTGGCCTTGTTCATCCGGGAATTCCCCCAGGTCGATTTCGACATGGTCGAGCATCGAGAACACATCGTTGATGCCTTCACTGGCAGGACCGAAACGGGAAAGCAGCGCTTCCTCTGCTTCGCTGAGGGTGTGGGGGCGGTTGCGGATGCTGTTGTCAATCAGCATCTGGAAATCAGCCAGTTCAACCGTGTTCGCTTTCCAGTCCTGGAGCTGGGCTGTATCGATCCGGGCCATTTCCGGCAGGATGAAGGCGGTCTGCTCAGCAAACTGGTAATAAAAGGCCGTGATCCGGTCCGTCATGGCCTGGTAAATCGACTGGGTATTATCCTCGTCCCGGTGCATCCGGGCATACGCCAACAGCTCGAGGCATTCTTGCTCCAGTACATCAGAACCCCGGAGTGCAGCAGCCAGGTTGTCCGGGGACTCAGCCAGCAAGCCCCGCCAGGAAATGAGTTCTGACAAGAGCGATGGCAATCGTGTAAATGCAGCCTCCCAGGCTGCATCATCCGGGAAGATGTCCTCCAGGCGCCAGCGCTCATTTTCCGGCACATCGGATCGACTGGTGAAAGGGCCTTGGGATAGGATGCCAGCCAGGTGCTGTGCGCCAGGCTGGTCAGGTTCTCGAGGGGGGTCGGCTGGGGTTTCCATGCTCGCTCCTTGTCAAATTCTATTGTATCGTCAACCGGCGCACCCCTGTCGAGGTTACGACCGTCAGAGTCTTAGGATCAGAAAAAGCCAGCCGGACAATCTCGGCTGCCAAATTCGCATCGAGGCGCAGAGACTGGGTTTTGGCATCATAGACGAGTACCCGGGTCGAGCTGCCCAGAGCCAGGAGAGAGCCGGAAACAGCAGGGGCTGTGGCGACTTCGCCGACCTCCGTCCGCAGACCCATCTGGCCGGAGCCAGACAGCGGATACAGCCCCAGTTTACCACTGACGCGCTCTCCCGCCAACACAACAAGGCCGGAAGCAGTATCCGATAACGATTCGATCCGGGGCAGATCGATGGAAAAACGGGGCTGGCCGGTGGCATAATCGACGCCAGTCACATTCGAATCACTGCTGATGACCAGCTGTCCGCCCTCGTCATAGTTCAGGACAGGATAGAGCCCCTGGACATCGAGTATCCTCTGGCCCACAGCCTCTCCATCGAGAGCAAAACGCTTGAGCACCGGCCTGGTCGACAGGCCATCGGCATTGACCAGGGCCACATCAAAGGACTGCCCATCCGGGGTAAACTGGACCGACAGGACATAGCCGGATTCCGGAAAATGGCATTCATACTGCAACTCGCCAGTGGTGCTGTCAACAATTGCCACCACACCGGTGCTGTCATGGCGATCCTCGACCAGAGCCAGAAGATTGCCTGGTCCGAACACCGCCCCGACGATCCTGCCTTCCCGGGTGCCCGTGGTCAAGGGGCCCGTCTCATCGATGATTGCAAAACTGGTTCCTCCCCGGTCAGCAGCCAGCAACCGGCTGCTGCCCACGACCGCATAAGGAGACACCATATCGATTTCGCGGGCAAACACCTCACTGCCGTCCAGCGACAGAAAGGCCAGGCGATTGTGGGTCAGTTTGACGATCCCCTGGCCAAATGGGTACAGACGCTGTGCTTCGGTCGCATCACAGGTAAAACCGAGTTGGGCAGCAGCAGCCAGGTCGACGCTCTCAGTCGCATCAGGCAGGACGGTCTGCTCCGGAATGCTCAGGGCCAGGGCCACTGCAGCGGCGAGCAAAAGGAATGCCAGCAGGATCAGGATGACCAGGCTGGCTTTGCTGCGGTGGGGCTGATACGCTCTCGGTGGTGTCATGAAATGGCCGGGTACCCTTTGCTGGTGTCGAACACGCCGTCCACGGCATGGTCGATGGCATACTGCAGCTGCGAGACAGCAACCAGAAGGCCTTCCTGGCCAACTTGTCCGGATGTGAAGGTATCGCGGTGACTGACGAAAAAGCCAGTGTAGCTGCCGTCGATTAAAACGTAATCAGTATACGCATCCCGGGAGACAAATTCAATGACCAGGGTCCTGGCGTCACTTTGGGTGGCCGGATCCGGTTTGAGTGTGTAGGAGATCTGGCTGGTCACAGGACCATCCGGGCTGGCTGCCAGGTCGAAGCCATCGATCCGGATCCCGATCAGGGTCTGGTAGAATTTGCTGAACAAATTGTCTCCGTTCTGGCTGACAATCTTGGCATCCTGGCCATCAAACGTCAGTTCAACGGCTTCATCTGTGATCTTCTGGCCTTCTTCGATCGACAATCCCAGATCGTGCTGCTCGCCTTCAAGGTTGAGCGATACCGAAGAGACTTTCCAGATGCTCATCAGGGCCACAAACCGGTCGACATAGTCGGTCAGCGGCAGATCCAATGCAGTCAGCGCATCCGCCTGCACCGTCATGATCGCTGGCAGGGCGGTGCTGGTCACGTAGTACTGGCCACTGCCCGCGCTGTCGCCGATGCTGATGACCACCTCTTTACCTGCCAAAGTCGCCAGTTCAAGCTGGTATTTGGGTTGCGCCAGACCATAGCGCTCGAGATTGCTGGCATCCAGGTCGACCATGCGGACAGCCGAGAGATTGAGAATGCTGTTCAATAGACTGGTCAGGGTATCTGGATTGCCGGGGCGGGCAACCGGCTGCGTCAGATTGAATGCCAGGCCAGAAGCAGCATCTGCCGGGTCACTGGGTTGGAGAGTCGCCGCGAGGCTGAGCTGGTCATCCCGCCGGAAAAAGGTCATGCTGGACAGGTCTGTCGTTGCCAGGCCGCCAATGGCCTGGCTGAGATCGACCAGGTCCTTGAGGGACTGGCTGGCCTGGTCCTTGAGCCGGCTGTCCACGGCATAAATGCGGGTATCCTGGCTGATCCGGGCATAGACACCCTTACCCGAACTCAAGCTGCTGCCGAATTCGACGGTCTTGCTGCTGCCATTGGAAAAAACAATCGAGATCGTGCTGGCTGGTCGGTTGAGGCCAAACGCGGCGAGGTCGTCCGGATCGTCTACAATCACCTCAGAGTAGGTCATGGACAGAGCAGCCTCGGCCAAATCGGACAGGCTGGTCTGACTGATTGGCAGCCCCTGGTCCTCGGCCAGTTTCCAGGTGATGAGTGTCTGGCCAGAAGCATCCTGAGTCCGTTCAGGCAGCAAGGTCAAGTCCGACAGGTTGTTGTGGACGGCAATCCGGGCAACCTCAGCAGGATCGATTGTGAACAGCACAGACTGGGACTGGGTTGTTGCCGCACTCGTTTCACCACTCGACCCGGATTCTGGAACCAGGGCCAAGGTCACCCAGAGGGCAATCAGAGCCACCAGCACACCCGAAAGGATCAGTAAACTGCGCACGTTTTTCTTCATTCAAGACACTCCCAATCGTTGCAATAAATAAGCGTTACAGGTTTTTGCGGCGGCGGTAGACCCACAGGGCCAAGCTGAACAAGATGGCCGGAATCACCAGGATCGCCAGGACCGACACCAGGCCGTTGACGGTGGCATTTCCGGTAGCAACTGCGAAGCTCGGCGGCATTTTAGCCTCGATGTACAGGACATCGGCAGCATCAGGGCCGGCCAGCCACTGGATGCTGTAAAAGAACAGCCCGGCATTATAGATGTTGTTGCCATACTGGTTGATCAGGGCATCCCCAAACACCGAGCTGGATCCGACAACCATGACCCGGGTGCTGTCGGTGACGGTGCTGCCATCGACATAGCCTTCATGGGTGCTGATGGCTGCCAGGACCTGTGTCCCAGCTTCCGAGCTGGCCAGTGGGTCGCCACCCGCTTCACGCACGCCCTGGCTGGATGTGGTCACAATGGCCTCTGTCTTGATGTAATCCTTGCCGCTGTTCAGAAGATCGATCGCCCGGTTGTTGTCTGCCAAGGTATAGCCGTCAATGGCTTGCGGGGTGATGGTGCTGGCCGGAGCGATGGCCCGGAGCAGATAGGGATCATCGTTCAGGCGGTAGTCCGGGCTTCCTTCCCGGATTTTGTCGCTGCTCAAGGCCAGGTCGTAATCAGCGAGCACCGAGTTGAGCTGGGGCAGTTCTGCGGTGCCAAAAGAAGCAATCACCATCAGGCTGCCACCTGTGCGCAGATAGCGGTCGATCGATTCAGCCTCGGCAACTGTGAGGTCCTTTTGTGGGTCGATCATGACCAGGACAGCGCAGTCACCGGGCACGGAATCACCAGCAAAAAGGTCCAGCTCAGCGACAGCGAAATTGTTGTTCTTGAGCAATCCTGTTGTCGCGGAATAGTCGGTTGTGTAATCGGCCTCATCATGGCCACGGGTAAAATAGATCGTCGGTGTGACTGGCGACAGGACAGACTGGATGGCTCCGGTCAGGCTCTGCTCAGCAGTCACACCAGTCAGGACGGTCTGGTAGGTCTGGTAGTCAAGCTCAGTCTGGAACAGATCCTCGTAACGGACCACTTTACCCTTGCCGGTTGCCTGGCTGTTCAGGACCAGGTCCCCTTGCTTGGCTGCCAGGTAACCGGATGGGTCGATTTCCGCAAGGACAGAGGGGGTCCGGTCTGGATCGATGAAACGGACCGTCAGTTGTCCTCCTGACTTGGCTTCGTATTCCTTGAGCAGGGGCAGGATGCTGGCATAACCGAATGAAGCAGCATCGTCCTCGCGAAACAGCGCGGTCAAAGTCACCGGCTGGTCCATCTCGGCCAAGATAGCCTCGCTGACATCACCCAGGGTGTACAACTGGCCGGACGACCAGTCCCATTTGAGTTTTTCTCCCAGCAGCTGGTCGAACAGGATGTTGAAGACCAGCAGGATGGCAAGAAAGATCACGGTCATCGAAACGGATAAAAGCTGCAGGGTCCGGTTCCTGCGGTCTGTGGCAGGTATTTTCATGGTGTCACCTCTGGCTCCAGCGCCGTTTTTCAATCAGGCGGTTGGTCAAGAACAAGAATGCGGCCGCAACACTGAGCAAAAACACCAGTGGCGACAGGGCGAAGATCCCATTGGTCAGGTCCGTGATCCGGGACATCGGGCTGAGCCACTGCAAGGCTTTGGTCACAGCTTGACCGGCCTGGTCGATACGGGTATCCGGCAGTCCGAAGACATTCAACTGTGCGAGGACGGTTGTCACCATCTGGCCAGCCATCGAGGCGATGGCATCGAGCAGGGTCATGGCGATGATGACGACAAACGTGATGACAGCCGCAATGATCTGGTTTTCCGTGGTGGCTGAGGCAAACAGCCCGATGGCCAGGAAAGCAGCCGACAGGAACAGGAAGCCCAGGTAGGCCCCGAGGACGTTGAAATCAATCAGGCCGCCATAGGCCAGGGTGACAGCCAGATGGAGCAAGGTGCCAGCCAGCAGGGTCCCCAGCATGGCCAGGGCAGCCAGGTATTTGCCCAGGACGATCTCCACCGTGCTGGCAGGTGACGTCAAAAGCAACACTTCGGTGCCATTCTTGCGGTCTTCGGCGAACGTGCGCATGGTCAGAAGCGGCACGACGATGAACAGGAACGATTGCATGAAGGCAATTTCACCGACCATGTCCTGGTAAGACTGCAGGACGCCGGCAGAAAAATACAGGCCGCTGAGCAGCATGAAAATGGCGAGGACGACAAAACCGATCGGAGACCGGAAATACGACAGATAGTCTCGTTTGAAAATGGCCAGGATTCTTGTCATGGTGCTCACCCCTTCTTCGCTTCCGGACTGGCTGCGGTCACCTGCAGGAAGATCTCCTCCAGAGTCGGATCGAGCGATTTGAATTCAATGATCGGCCAGCCCTGGCGGGCCATTTCGAAAAAGATCGGTTTTCTAGCTTCAGTCCCGGGTTCAAGTTCAATCTCGAATACCGTGAGATTTCCTTCCTTCTCTGCCAGGACCGAAACCGCACGCACGCCAGAGAGCTGGCGCAGTTTTTCGATGATTTCGCGAGCGGGGCCTTCGGCGGTCATGGAGAGTTTGCTGGTCCGGGCCATCTGGCGCGACAGTCCCTCGGGTGTGTCGATCGCTGCGATGGTGCCCTGGTTGATGATGACAACCCGGTCGCAGACGGCCTTGACCTCGGTCAGGATATGCGAGCTCAGGATGACCGTGTGCTTCTTGCCCAGGTCCCTGATCAGGTTTCTGATCTCGATGATCTGCTTGGGGTCGAGGCCGACGGTCGGTTCGTCCAGCACCAGGACCTCAGGGTTTCCGACCAGTGCCTGGGCGATACCCACGCGCTGGCGATAGCCCTTGGAAAGATTCTTGACCAGGCGCCCGGCGACATCGGTCACCCGGGCCAGCTTCATGATCTCG
This sequence comes from Mageeibacillus sp. UBA5734, assembly GCA_002419365.1. Classification (GTDB taxonomy): domain Bacteria; phylum Bacillota; class Clostridia; order Saccharofermentanales; family UBA5734; genus UBA5734. Next base: position 66,377 of record DIGA01000060.1, read on the forward strand.
GCCAGTTGCCGGGTCTGTTCCTGTTTCCTGACCCCTTTCAGGTCACAGACAAAACGCAGGTATTCCTGGACCGTCATGTCCAGGTAGAGGGGCGGATTCTCCGGCAGGTAGCCAATGCGGCGCTTGGCCTCCTGCGGATTGTCCAGGATATCAAAGCCTGCTATTTTGACCGTACCGGACGAAGCCGACAGATAGCCGGTCAAAATATTCATTGTGGTCGATTTACCGGCACCGTTCGGACCCAGGAAGCCCAGAACTTCGCCTTTTTCGACGGTGAAGCTGATGTCGTTGACTGCTTTTACCCCACCGTAATGCTTGACCAGATTTTGAATCTCGATCATGGGAATTCCTCCGGAACAAGAATCAGCTGCTCCAGCTTCTGACCTGCCAGATGACCAAAGCAAGATCTGGCAGGCTGGAAGGAAACAGCCGATACGATTATAGCAGATTGGATGTGGCAGTGATGGCCTGCTTCTGTGAACGTTAGCTGAACATTACGTCTGGCGGAAAGTCAGCCGGGCCCGGAAAGCAGGCGATACCTGGTCAGCGAACAGGCCTTCGACCAGGATGGTCGCGCCACCAGACTCCGGACTTGGAGAGACATCAAGGTAAGACCGATCGCCGGGACGGATTTCCGCCAGATACTGGATATCGATGGCGGCAAGATCGAGCGGACGGGTCTCAGAACCGAGTAACTGCCCTGGTCCATTCCGGAAATAGGCATAAGCGGCATCCATGCTCCAGGCGACATAATGCGTGTTGTTGACATGGTGATTGCGGTCAATGGCGGAAAAATCGGCAAACTTGACCAGCAATGGTTCTGAATCGGCAACAAGGTCCCTGGGGAGGGCTGGTTCGATTTTTACGCAGGCAAAATCGAAGGCTTCGGGGATTTCCAGAGCGACTCCCTGAAGGCCGGCAGGCCCCAGGACCACGTCCGGACGCTGCGGCCGATGATCCGATTTACGCGCCACGAGCCATTCCGAAGTGGCCCGGCCGATCGGCTCGGAGTCGGGAGATCCGGCCAGCAGCTGATAATCGCGCAGGAACAGGAGTTTCTTCACGCCACGGCTCCAGGTCCTGATCCAGACCTGTTCACCCCAACGGGGCAAGCGGTCGAGGCGGACGGAGACTTTGGACAGCAGCCACGTCAGATCAGCCCTGTCCAGCAAGCTGGCACCGATTCCGATCTGCTCGGCATGCTGGTAGGCCGCCTCCTGCATCAGGGCAAACAGGGAAGACAAATGGAGCTGGTCGGCAAAATCGGTATCGGAGCTACGGATGGCAAATGGGAAAATGCCGGGTGTGAAGTCAGCTACCATGAGGATTGTTCCTGGCTTCCACGGCTGCGCGCTCGGCAGCTGCCCCCTGTTCCTCGACCTGGCGCAGGTAGGGCCGGCCGATCCGGATGATGGTAAACCCAATCGCAAAAAGGACAATCAGGCCGAGGATCCCGGAAGATGAACGTCCAGTCAGGCTGGCAACCGACGCATAGATAAACGGCCCCATCACGGCAGCAAACTTTCCAAAGATATCAAAGAATCCGAAAAATTCATTGGATCGATCGGGGGGTACGAGTTTGCCAAAGAACGAACGCGACAAGGCCTGGATGCCCCCCTGGCTGGTCCCGACCAGAACCGCCATCGCCCAGAACAAACGTGTTGCTGTTTCAACGCCACCCGGAGCTCCTGACTCAACCAGGATCCCCATGTAGAAACCAACCAGGCAGATCACGGTGTAGATGCCGATAGCCGCCGTAATCATGTTGATCGAGCCAAAGCGCCGGGCCAGGCGGCCAAAAGCGATCGAACAGGGTACAGCAACCAGCTGGGTCACCAGCAAGGCCAGGATCATGCCGGTGGAGTCCAGGCCCAGGGTCGAACCATACACGGTCGCCATGTGGATGACCGTATTGACACCATCAATGTAGAAAAAATACGCCAGCATGAAAACCAGCATGGCCCGGTTGGCAATAATTTCCCGGGCTGTCCGGACAATGCCGCGCAAAGCACTGCCGACGAGGTCTCTGGCCGGCATGTCAATTGAATGGACCTGATGGACATGGAGCAGGACCGGCAGGCTGAAACCAGCCCACCAGACGACACACAGGCCCACGGACAACTTGACCGCCAGGGTGGCACCGATGCCAAACGAAGGTCCGACTGTGATCAAAAGGATCGAGAGAATGAATGGGATGGTACTGCCGCCCAGATACCCCATGGCAAAGCCCCAGGCCGAGACCTTGTCCATCCGGTCCGGGGTGGTGACATCCGTAATGAAAGCGTCGTAAAACAACAGCGACCCGGTGAAACCGATGTAGGAAAACACATAGCCAAGCAGCATGACCTGCCAGTTATCGGTCAGGGCCATCAGTGAGGTAAATGCCAGCCCGATGATCAGGAAGGTCAGCAGGAGCTTTTTTTTCATACCGTGGAAATCGGCGATGGCTCCTAGCACAGGAGCCAGGACTGCTACTGTCAGGGTCGCAGCCGATGAACCATACCCCCACCAGACATCGCCACTGACACCGGCAGATTTGGCAACACTGGCAAAATAGATCGGAAATACCGCTGCCATGATGATGGTGGCATAGGCGGAATTAGCCCAGTCATAGAGGATCCAGCTGCGTTCGGCCGGAGTGAAAATCCTGTTCCTTGATGTACCCATTGCTTTGACCCCTTCCACAGGAAGTGATGGTTCAGCCCAGGCGAATCCGTCCTGGATTGTACTTCTTCAGCTGGTTGACGATCTTCTCATCTGGTGAGAACAGCACGATGACCGGTTTGCCGTTATAGTCGGTCCGGATTTTATAGTCAACCCCATGGGGATGGCTGGATCGGCAGTCGATGACTGTGCCTGCTTTTTCCGTTTGAGCCGAGGCTGCCGGTTGTTTTTCCAGCGGTTCCATCGAATCGAAGGTACGGGCCAAGCCGGAAAAGACCCGGCGACGCTTGCGTTGAGCAATGATCAGGTCGATATCGAGGTCGCCATTGGTGATGGTGTATTCATATTCGCGGGCAAAGCCACGGAGCAGATAGAACAGGCCATACCCCAGTCCAGCCAGGACCAGGACACTCAGGCTGCCGAGATAGCCACCGAACAGGATCACCAAGAACAGCAAAACCAGGCCCAGAAGCGCCAGACCAGCCATTTTCAGCCGGTCATTGCTCGTTATCCTGGCTTTGACAATCATTTCATGAAAGGAATCATCCATTTAAGTCCACCGCCTTCCTCTGCCCATTCTAGCGGTCTTCACCGGTCAGGGCAATATGGGAAAGCGGTGCATTTGAAACGCTCGTTGGGCGTTGCAGTCCGGCCCCGAACGGATTGGAATCAGTTGCCTGGGGCACCTTCAATCTTTTTCACCGGGTCAAACGCGAATGTCTGGCCATAGATGAAGTCTTGCAGCAGAGGGATCATGCCATTGAAATCACACAGGCTTTTCCAGACCTCACCGCTGACATTCTTGTAGTAGCCTTCGATCGGGATCTGGAGCTGGGCAATCGGCTTCCTGAGCAGCGGGAGCGAGCGGAGGCCGAGGAGGAACATTTCACGGGTGCTCAGGTTGGTCGTGATCTGGGACAGACCGACTTGCGCCAGGTCGATTTTCCTGGCCGGTCCGGCCTTGATGGCAGCATCGGCCAGCGCCTGCATCACTTCGCGCTGGCGTTCCATGCGGGCATAGTCACTGTCGATCTTGCGGATCCGGGCATAGGTCACCGCCTGGCGGCCATCCAGCAACTGGAGACCGGGCTGCTCGAGGATCGGTGAAGGCTCCGTATCCGGAAACGTCTTGTTGACCATAGCCAGTTCTTCATTGACAGCCTTGAGTTCTTTTTCCGAAACATCCAGCAGGACTCCACCTGCAGCATCGATGATTTTTTCCAGACCGGCCATGTTGACGACGACAAATTTCTGGATGTCCAGACGCAGTGTCTCACTGACCACACGCATCGCCAGAAGTGGCCCGCCCAGAGCATTGGCCGCATTGATCTTGTCCGTACCTTTTTTGCCAGGAATATAGACGCTCATGTCACGCTGCAGCGACGTCAGCTTGATCTGGCCATGGACCGAATCCACAGTCAGGATCATCATCGAATCTGAACGTTCAGCGATGCTGTCTGATGCTGCATCGCGGTTATCCACCCCGAGCAGCAGAATGTTCGTGATGCCCCTGACCGCCGGCAGAGGGTTTTCGAGCGGTTCCGAAGCCTTGTCATAGGGCTCCTTGAGTGTTTCGGAAGCATCGAACGTCCGGACATTCTGGCTGACCAGGATCCACAGGCCGCCTCCCAGAGCTAAGGCAGCCACCAGGACCAGGCTCAAGATGACCAGCACGATTTTTTGCGCGCGTTTGCCCGGACTGGCTGGATGAGAGCGACTGTAGACTCTGTCTGTCGTCGGAATATTCGGATTGGTTTCAGGTTCAGGAGATTGTTCCGCGGGATGATTGTGCTTCATGTTGTTTCCTATCAGAAAAGGTTGGTTCGATTGCGAAAATGCAAAGCAATTTGTATATATAATCCTTTTTCACAGGACTGTCAACAAGAAAAGNNGTGGAGAAAACGGAAAAAGCCGCCTCAAAGCTTTTCCAGCTTTGAGACGGCTCCTCTTTGAATCATCGGTCAGGACAGTGGTCGCGGGCGTTGCTCTTAGTACATGCCAGCGCCAGGGCCACCTGCGGGCATCGGCGGCTCAGGCTGCGGGATGTCGGCGACGACAGCTTCGGTGGTCAGGAGAGTCGAAGCGATCGAGGCGGCATTCTGCAGGGCGGAACGGGTGACTTTGGCCGGATCGACGATGCCGATTTCAACCATGTCGACATAAGCTTCGTTGAGGGCGTCAAAGCCAACACCAACCGGGCTGGACTTGACTTTTTCGCAGATAACGCTGCCGTCCAGGCCAGCATTGGTGGCAATCTGGCGGACTGGCTCTTCGAGGGACTTGAGGACGATGCGCACACCCGTGCGGACATCACCGACTGTGGTGTCGAGCAGCGCAGCCACTTTCGGCAGGGCATTGATGTAGGCGGTACCGCCACCAGGGACGATGCCTTCTTCCACAGCTGCGCGAGTGGCCGCAAGGGCATCTTCGATGCGCAGTTTCTTTTCCTTCATTTCGGTTTCGGTCGCAGCACCCACTTTGATGACGGCGACACCACCGGACAGCTTGGCCAGGCGTTCCTGAAGCTTTTCGCGGTCGAAGTCAGACGTGGTTTCTTCGATCTGGGTCTTGATCTGGCCGATGCGGGCCTTGATGTCGGCCTCATTGCCAGCACCATCAACGATGATGGTATTTTCCTTCATCACCTTGACCTGGCGAGCACGGCCGAGCTGGTCAACGGTGGTTTCCTTGAGCTCGAGGCCGAGTTCTTCGGTGATCACGGTGCCGCCGGTGAGGGTTGCGATATCCTGCAGCATGGCTTTGCGACGGTCGCCGAAACCAGGGGCCTTGACGGCAACGCAGGTGAAGGTGCCGCGCAGTTTGTTGACGACGAGGGTGGCGAGGGCTTCACCTTCGACATCTTCGGCGATGATCATCAGCTTGCGGCCAGCCTGGACGATTTTTTCCAGGATCGGCAGGATTTCCTGGATGTTGGAAATCTTCTTGTCCGTGATCAGGATGTAGGGATCCTCGAGCACGGCTTCCATTTTGTCGGAGTCGGTGACCATGTAGGCGGATACATACCCACGGTCGAACTGCATGCCTTCGACGACTTCGAGCTCAGTGCCCATGGTCTTGGATTCCTCGACGGTGATGACACCGTCATTGGTGACCTTTTCCATGGCATCAGCGATCAGGTCACCGACATAAGGATCGTCGGAAGAAATCGCGGCGACGCGGGCGATGTCCTGCTTGCCGGCCACTTTCTTGGAACTGGTCTGGATGCTCTTGACGGCTTCTTCGACAGCCATCATGATGCCACGGCGCAGGATCATCGGGTTGGCACCGGCTGCGATGTTCTTGATCCCTTCGCGGACGATGGCCTGGGCCAGCAAGGTGGCGGTAGTGGTACCGTCGCCAGCGACGTCATTGGTCCGGGTGGCGACTTCCTTGACGAGCTGGGCGCCCATGTTCTCGAAACGGTCTTCGAGCTCAATTTCCTTGGCGATGGTGACACCGTCATTGGTAATCATCGGCGCACCGAACTTTTTGTCGAGCACGACATTGCGTCCTTTCGGACCGAGGGTGATCTTGACGGTATCAGCCAGTTTGTTGACGCCGCGTTCCAGCGCGTGGCGGGCTTCTTCTGCGTATTTCAAATCTTTAGCCATGAGGGGTTTGCCTCCTTTTGTTGATTCAATTCAATGGTTGTTTGCCTGATGTCATTCCACGATGGCGAGGATATCGCCTTGCTTGAGAATGGTGTATTCCACAGTGTCTATCTTGACTTCCGTGCCAGCATACTTGCTGATCAGGACACGGTCGCCCGGTTTGACCTGCATGGTCACTTCTTTACCGTCGACCAGTCCACCGGGTCCGACAGCAACGATCTCGGCAACCTGCGGTTTTTCTTTCGCAGTTCCTGGCAGAACGATGCCGCTCTTGGTGGTCTCTTCCATTTCAATCATTTTGATGACGACACGGTCACCCAACGGCTTGATGGTCATGTTTCTTGGCCTCCTTGATGAATGTGATTGATGATTTTGAGATAGATTAGCACTCACAAAGAGCGAGTGCTAATTCCAGTACTGACTATAGAATTGTCGCGTGAATTTGTCAAGGGGCTTCGCGCAAAAGATCAGAAAAGATCAAATCTGATTTAAAAAGCGGGACAGGAACAGACCTACCCAGTCCAATGCAAAGAATTGCCGGATCAGGTACGAATCATCGAGAATCAAGCCAAGGGATGGAAAATAGGGGGCGAACAGACTGGTAAAAAAGACGACAATGGCCAGGATCAAAGCACCATGGACGGCTCCGACCAGCAATCCGGCCAATCGATTGAGGCCGCCGAGGACCGGTACATGGTCCAGCGCAGTGGTCATCAGGCTGACCAGCGTCTGGATGACGATGGAAACCAGGGCCAGCAGGACAATGAAGGTGACTGCCTTGACCAGATAATGGGCGATGGTGGCTGAAAGTTGAGGCCAGGCACTGATAAAGGGGCCATCAGACTGCGGAAATTCCGCCAACAGGAAATGCTCGACAGGGGCGGGAAGCTGGAGTGCTGCGATGGCTTCCGCCAGAGACGCAGAAGCAGGCATCAACGGCAAAATGACCTGGTCGTTGATGGTCTCGGCCAGATCATCGATAAAGGGCAAACTGTCAAGGACAAGGGCAGATGGTCCAAGCATCAGAAAGGCGATCCCGAGGGAAAGAACCAGGACCAGCAAACGGCCGGCCAGCGTCAAAAAGCCACGGCGGAAACCATTGAGCGCAAAAAGTGACAGGGTGATCAGGATGATGCTATCTGCCAGCATGGCACTGTCCCCCGGGATGGATCAACCGGCACTCGTTTCCGATGTGGCCGCCGAATCCGTACTGGACGTCAGGGCCGGATCGACCGATTCGTCTGGCTTGGCCGTTTCGAGGATTTTCTTCTCATAGGAGGAGGGCAAAGAGATGCTGGAATTCGGAGCACCCGGAATTTCGCGGACTTTATCGAAATCATAAGTTTTACCGTATATGAATTGCTGCAGTTTCGGGATCATGGCATTATAATCGCACAGGTTCATCCAGATCGTACCGCTGTATTCGCGGAAATCGCCGGATGTGGGGATCTGCATCTGGTCGATCGTGGCATCCATCATCGGCAGCAGGTCGATGCCGAGCTGGATGATTTCATCATTGGTGATGTTGGTCTTGATCAGGGGCAGGCCCTCGTTGAGGGCTTTCGTCTTAGTCGCCAGGTCAGCTTTCAGGAACTGGTCCAGCATGGCCTGCAGGACTTCGCGCTGGCGGCCCATGCGGTGATAGTCGTCATCATACTGGCGGATCCGGGCGTAGGTAACCGCCTGGCGGCCATCCAGCAGCTGCGCTCCGGTTTTTTCGAGATAGGCAGCTGGTTCCGTATTTTTGAAGGTCAGGTTGATCATGGTCAGCTCAGCATTCAGAGCCTTGAGCTCGGATTCTGACACCTCGACCGGCACACCACCGACAAGGTCGATGATCTTTTCCATTCCGATCATGTTGACCAGGACGTATTTCTCGATGTTGAGGCGGAAGGTGTCATTGATGACACGCATCGCCAAAAGGGGGCCACCCTCGGCATTGGCCGAGTTGATCTTGTGAATGTTGTCCGAGCTTGGGAAATAGACCATCATGTCGCGCTGGAGCGAGGTCAGCTTGAACTTCTTGTTCTTCTCGTCAATGGTCAGGATGATCATCGAGTCGGAACGCTCGGTCGGACTGGCAACTACTGAGTTCCGGTTGTCGACACCCAGGAGGAGGATATTGGTGATGCCTTCTTCCTTCGGAATCTCATGGACGAGGGACTCCGTCGGCACATCATAGATTTCCGGAATGGTCTCGACAAAACCTTCCGGATCATTGTCGATCTTGTTCAGGAAGGTGTTGACGATCAGGACTGCTGCGATACTGACTACCACAAAGATCGCTGCGACTGCCACGGCAATCATCCTCCAGCTGGATGCTCTGCGTCGACGGTAGTTTGCCATTCAATACTCCTCCAAGTTCAGCCAATTGGCTGATGTATCCAAAAAATCGAAACGTCATGTTGAGCCTGTGTGCCGGTACGACGTTGCAGACAAGAAAAAAGCATGCTGCCTGCACACAATGAGTGGATTATAGCATTATCGCACGGACTTGTAGCTGTTTTTTCGAATTGGTTTTATGAACAAAATGTAAACTATGCAAATAGTGTCACATTCGAGCATCTATTTGATCACAAATGATCGTATAGTGGCAGTATCTCCCCTCATGCCGGAACTGGCACGTCCACTTGCCGCCGCTTGAAATCCCAAAGGATCCTTACGGGACTTGCCTGTCTGTGTTATGGTAATAAGGCTATCCGGCTGGCTGACCAGACTGGGCCAGATCTGGGAGCAGAGGTTTTACATGGAACGAAGTGAACTTGCCATCACCAAGCTGATCATTCTATACATCATCCGCAGTCTGCCGGCTGTGACTCTGAGCCAGCTGACCTCACTGGCGCTGGATACGCTCTACATGGATTATTTCGGTTTTGCCACGGCCTATGAGGGATTGCGCAACGATCAGATGATCTCGGCTACCTTCCGTACGGATGACACGGAACGGGATGCAGCCGGCCAGGCGGTGATCCGCTGCGATTTGACGGACCAGGGTCGAGCCATCCTCGAGACACTGGAACACAAAATCCCTGCGCCGGTCCGCTCATATCTGGCCCAGGCCAGCACCAGCTGGCAAAAAGACATACGACTGGAGCGCCAGTTGACTGCCTGGCATGAGCCAGATGGCAATGGACAATATCAGGTCAGGCTGAGCCAGTCTGAGGGTGAAAAAAAGCTGGTCGACCTGGCTCTCACGATCCCGGACAAATCCCTGGCCCTGCAGATCTGTGACCGCTGGCAACGCCTGCCACAAAGCATGTACCTCGGTCTTCTGGCCCTTTTGTCAGATGAACCGGTTTTGCGTCAGGAAACCCTCATGGTCGATACCGGAAGCCAGGTTGCTCTGGATCTGGCAGGTCAGGAACAACCGTCGCGCCGGCCCATGCCAGGCGAGCAGAGCCTGCTCTAAACCAAATTCTGCTGGAGGCAGTTACAAACTCAAACAGCACCTCACTGCCCCTCTCCTTTCTTCCTTTCAAAACATCAGAAAGACCCGGACAGGCAGCCTGGCGAATTGCGCGGCACCGGTCCGGGTCTTTGTTCGTCTCGTGTACGGGTTGTGTCAGATGCTCAGCGCACCAGATTGGGCAGGGCCTTGATTTTCTCGCCCAGATCCTTAGCCAGCTGGTCCAATTGCTTGAGGTCTTCTTCCTTCGGCAGGCCCTTGACCAGGATGGGATCGAGCCGTTCTGCCTTGATGTTGCCAGTCAGGGTCTGGAGGACATTGGTGATCTGCGTGCCCCAGCCGAACGAACCGATCAGGCCGACATATTTGACCTTGGGACGCATGGCATTAGCCACCAGGGCGGCATAGGCCACACCGGGGTGCGGTCCGCCGAGAACCGTGGAGGACGCAAAAACGACGGCTGCCGCATCGACCAGGTCGGTGATGAAATGACCCGTTTCAACAGACAGGCTTTCGGGGCTCTCGCCCAGGTTGCGGCAGACAACCGACAGACCCTGTTCGGCCAGCTTGACAGCCAGCCGGTCCACCATCACCCGGGTGGAATCGTGCATGCTGATGTAAGGGATCGTGACCAGGCGCTTGACACTGTCGCCAGCCCAGCGTTCATAACCGCTGAGGATGACCTCTGGGTCAAACCAGATCGGCCCATGGGACGGGGCAATCTGGCGCGGGGCGATCTGGCGTGTCTTGGCGACGTATTTCTGAACATGAGTCCGGTAGGGCATCATGATTTCGGCATAGTAATGCTTGGCAGCGCGAACCTGGTCCGAGCTGGACGTCGAAAAAGCTTTGTTAGGGGTCGAATAATGGGAACCAAAAAGGTCACTGGAAAAGAGGATATTGTCCTCGATCAGATGGGCCATGGTGTTGTCTGGCCAGTGAGCGAAGGGAATCATGTGGAACTGGAGGGTTTTGCCACCCAGTTCGATCTTGTCACCTTCGGCAATCTGGAGGATCTTTTCCTCGGGAAGGTGAAGGTGGGTCATGGCCATTTCCTTAACCTTCGCGTTAGCGACAACAACAGCCTCAGGGAATCGGCGCAAAACGGTTTCAATCGATCCAGAATGGTCCTGCTCAGTATGCAGGCAGACGATGTAGTCCAGTTTCGTGATGCCTGTGTCAGAAAGATTGCTCATCAGGACATGGGCTTTCTCCGGATCGACTGTGTCAATCAGGGCGGTCTTTTCTTTGCCGACCACGAGGTAAGCGTTATAAGTCGTTCCATGTGGGGTTGGCATCAGGCAGTCAAACAAGACACGGTCGGGATGGATGGCACCGACTTCAAACAAATTGTCGCCAATGGTCAGGAAAGGCATGTTAATCTCCTAGTATTCTTTAATTGC
>DIGA01000004.1 GCA_002419365.1 Mageeibacillus sp. UBA5734
AAACTGGTCCCACCCCGCGCCCCCGGCCCCGGCCATCCGGCCGCGGCCGGTTCCGCTCACCCGCTGCGCCCCTGGAGGCCCATGGACAAACACACCATCCTGAAGGAAACGTTCGGTTTTTCTGATTTTCGCCCGGCGCAGGCGGAGATCATCGATGAGTTACTCTCGGGCCGGGATGTACTGGGGGTCATGCCCACGGGTGCTGGCAAGTCTTTGTGCTACCAGGTCCCGGCCTTGCTGCTGCAAGGTGTGACGCTGGTGGTTTCGCCATTGATTTCCCTGATGAAGGACCAGGTCCAGGCGCTGGGCCAGAATGGCATCCGCGCCGCCTACATCAACAGTTCCCTGAACACAGGCCAGATCGCGGAAGTGATCCGGCGCGCTGCCAACCAGCATTACAAGCTGATCTATGTCGCCCCGGAGCGACTACTGACACCGGCATTTGTCGCGCTCTGCCAGCAGATGCCCATTGCGATGCTCACCATCGACGAAGCCCATTGCATTTCCCAGTGGGGCAACGATTTCCGGCCCAGCTACATGAGAATCCAGGACTTTCTCGCCAAGCTGCCCGTCCGTCCGGTGATCAGCGCCTTCACAGCAACTGCGACGGCTGAGGTCCGTGACGACATCGTCCATCTGCTCGGTCTCAAAAACCCGCGCCGGATCGTGACTGGTTTCGACCGGGAAAATCTGTTTTTCTCCGTCCAGAAACCCAAAGACAAAGATCAGGCTCTGTTGAAAATTGTCCATGAACACCGCACAGACACGGGTATTGTCTACTGTTCCACCCGCAAGGCCGTCGAGGAGGTCTGCGCATTCCTCCAACTGAACCGGATCGCAGTAACGCGCTACCATGCGGGCCTCGCTGAAGCTGAGCGCCACCAGAACCAGGATGATTTCCTCTACGACCGGGCCTCCGTCATGGTTGCGACGAATGCCTTTGGCATGGGCATCGACAAATCCAATGTCGCCTTCGTCATCCACTACAACATGCCGATGGATGTGGAAAGCTACTACCAGGAAGCAGGCCGGGCTGGTCGCGACGGTTCACCGGCCGAATGCGTCGTCCTGTACAGCGGCCAGGATGTCAAGACGAATACGTTCCTGATCGATCGCAAGGAACCCAATCCAGACCTGTCTGACATCCAGCAGCTGCTTGCCCGCCAGCGCGACCACGACCGGCTGAAGGCCATGACCCTCTACTGCAGCAGCCACACCTGCCTGCGTGCCTACATCCTGCGCTATTTTGGCGAAACAGCCCACGCCTATTGTGGCCACTGCTCCAATTGCCAGACCGAGTTTTCCAAAGTGGATGCCACGCGCGAAGCCAAAGCCATTCTGGCAGCCGTCTACCGGCTGGCCCAGCGGCGGCAGCAGTTTGGCAAGACCGTGATCATCGACATCCTGCTCGGCAGCAAAAGCGAACGGATTTACCGCGCCCAGCTCGACACCCTGGCCGCGTATGGCTTTCTCCAGGACTCCAGCCGGGCCAAGCTGTCCGCAATCCTGGACCAGCTCCAGGAACAAGGGTATCTGGCAGTGACCGGAACGACCTACCCCGTGCTGGCGCTCACCGAGCGATCCAGGGGAATTCTCCAGGACGATGAACCGGTGTTCATCATGGTTCCGAAAGAAAAGCCCTCAGCCAAAACCAGCGCACGGCGAGCCCCAGGCGAAATTGAAGCAGAAACCAAGCCGGACCAGGATCTGTTCGCCCGCCTGAAAGCGCTGCGCAGCAGCATCGCCAGGGAAGAACATGTGCCAGCCTACATGGTCTTCACCGATGCCACTTTGACTGACATGTGCCGGAAAAAGCCGCAGAACCAGACCCAGCTGCTCACCGTTTCCGGAGTCGGAACCCAGAAAGCCCAGCGCTACGGCCAGCGCTTCCTGCACGAGATCAACCGGGTGTGAAGGATGGATCGGAGATGCTAAGACAAATCCCCTGAACCAGCCACGAAAATTTGCTAAAATGAAGCAGGATTTCCACCGGCAGCCACACTTGCTTCAATCCGCACCCGCCTGCCAGCCATCCAACCCCAAGGAGGATCCCCCCATGAAACGTTCCGAAATCAACACCGTCATCCGCGATATGGAAAAACTCGCCCAGGAGTTCCGCTTCGCTTTGCCGCCCTTTGCCAGCTGGCAGCCGGCGGACTGGGCAGCGGCCGGACCGGACTACGATGAAATCCGCGACAATAAGCTGGGCTGGGACATCACGGATTACGGACTTGGCCGTTTTGCCGAGGTTGGCTTTGGCCTTTTCACCCTGCGCAATGGCAATTACCACAATCCAAAATACAACAAGTCCTATGCCGAGAAAATCCTCATGCGCTACCCGGGCCAGACCGCACCGCTGCACTTCCACTGGTCAAAAATGGAAGACATCATCAACCGCGGCGGCAATGTGGTCTACATCACCGTCTACAATGGCGCCGAAGACGGCACGCGACTCACCACCGATGTGGTGATCCACCTTGATGGCCGCGAGCTGACCGTGCCAGCAGGCACCCAGGTGAAACTCTCCCCCGGCGAAAGCATCACGATCGATCCGTATCTCTATCACGATTTCATCGTCCCGGCCGATGGCGGACCCGTCCTATTGGGTGAGGTCTCAATGTGCAACGACGATGACAATGACAACCGCTTCTTCGAACCGATTGGCCGTTTCCCGGAAATCGAAGAAGACGAGGCGCCCTACCGCCTGCTGTGCACCGAATATCCGGCGGCAAAGGTGTAACGAAAGCTTATGAAAAAGAAGACCTTCAAACGTCTCCTCGGTCTCGCGGTTGCTGTCCTGGCCATCACCAGTGTGGTTGCGGCAGGTGCTTTTTGGAAACAAAATCAACCCACCCGTTCCACAACGGTAGCTGTTACGACCCCCGAACCCGCTCCTTCTGCCACCACCTCGGTCCCGATCCCGGAGCCGACAGCCACACCGACCCCGAGCCCATCACCCAGCCCCACGCCCACTCCTGCGCCGACTCCGACCCCGGCCCCCACACCGACACCCAAGCCAACACCGACACCTAAACCGACGCCTACCCCCACGCCAACGCCAACCCCGACGCCGATTCCGAAGGACTATTCAGGCAAGCTCTGGTGGGCGATCGGCGACAGCATCACCAATTCCGGCCTGTATCCAGACCTGCTCGTCAAAAAAATGGGCTTCCGATACTATTACAACGATGGCGTCGCCGGCACGACCATGTCGACCATGGGTGACCGCGTGACCAAAGACAAACTGGCCACCTTCGACCTGGTGACGGTCTTTGCCGGTACGAATGATTATGGCCTGGGCACGCCGCTGGGTGCACTCGGCGATCCTGCCAGCGCGAATACCTTCTACGGTGATGTGCAAAAGGTCATTACCAAAATCCGCACCGCCAGCCCGACGATCGAGCTCGTCTTCCTGACCCCGATCAAACGCGGCGACTACAGCCATCAGCCCGTCTACCCTGAGGCCAACGACGCCGGTCATACCCTCGACCAGTACGTCAAAGCGATCAAGGACGTCTGCGCCCAGAACAACGTCAAAGTGATCAACCTCTTTGCCACCAGTGGCATTACCGAAACGAACGTCTCCCAGTACACGGACGACAATCTCCACCCCAACTGGGATGGCGCCGAACTGATCGCCGCTGCGATCCAGAGGGGGCTGATTTATTAGCAGCTCCTGCTAAGTCTCGCTGGCTGGGAAATCGACCGGCAGCGGTGCTGGCCGCTCGAAGGTCGTCTGCATCACATAAAACTGCTTCACCTGTGCGGAATGCAACAGACCTTCCATTGCTTCGATCTGATGCAGCGCCATCCGACCGCTGGCGCGTTCCGGACGCTGATTAGCTATGGCATAAACCATGTCGATCAGACCGATCCCCCGGCTGTTTTCACGATGACTGGTTTCATTGAAGGGTCGCTTGCTCTCTATGACCGTCCAGTCCGGTAAGTCCGGGCGACGTGGCAAGCCTATCCAGCGATAATTGTCCCGAGTGCGCAACCAGACCTCGCCACCGAACAGATTCGGTCCGTCAACCGGATCGATATCTCGCAGGCAGATCGTGCCCTTGGTTCCGTAGATTTCCAGACGCGGCAGTTCGGAATCCCAGACATCGAAACTGGCCATGATCGTGGCGATTGCCCCGCTGGCAAACTCAAAGGTGCCCGTGATGTGGGTGTCGACCTCCACCGGAATTTCTTCACCCTGACGTGGCTGGCTTTCGATGACCCGCCGGTCAAATGTCTTTCGTGCCATACCGGCACAGGTTTTGATCGGGCCCAGCAAGGAGAGCAGGGCGGTCATGTAGTAGGGTCCGATATCGAGCAGCGGGCCACCGCCCACTTGATAGAAGAAATCCGGATTGGGGTGGAACCATTCGTGGCCGTGACTGACAACAAAAGCTCCTGCCCCGACGACGTCACCGATCGTTCCGCTGTCAATCAGCTCGCGGCAGGTCTGCAACCGGCTGCCGAGGAAGGTATCCGGTGCCGAACCCAGATAGAGTCCGCGATCGTCAGCCAGATCGATCAGAATCTTGGCTTCGGCAAAGGTTGTTGCCAGCGGTTTTTCGGTATAAACATGCTTGCCAGCTAGAAGGGCAGCCTTGTTCAGCTCAAAATGGGCCGCCGGGGTGGTCAGGTTCAAGATGATGTCGATTTCGGGATCTGCAATCAGATCAAATCCGCTGGCATAGGCTTTCGGGATCTGGAACTGACCCGCTTTCTTCTGTGCTTTGTCCAGTCCGCGGCTGGCACAGGCGACAATTTCAACCATTTTGTACTTTTTCAGGTTTGCGATATATACATCACTGATATCGCCAATGCCGATAACACCAATTTTGAAGATCTTCATGAGTGAATACCTCAACTTTCCAGGTAGATTGATGATTGGCTGTAGTTGATACTTGCTATTATAAAGAAAAGAGCGGTCCAGCAACCGCTGATAACATATCTGGAGAGGCTATGTTTAAAGAACACGTGTTCGTAAACGATTGCAATACTTTTCATATCTGTCTGAATGGCTGCATTTGACTTCTTTTAGTGCCAATTCTTGTCATAATGCACATAAAATACCGCCTGAAATGATCTATATTGTCGAAATAAGCAAAAGCTAATTGACAGAATAGATCTTGCCAGATAAGATCAAGAACATAACGAGCACGTGCTCTCTGGAGATTGATAACCATGCGAGTGACCTTAAAGCAGATCGCCGAGAAAGCAGGCGTCCACCGTTCAACAATCGATAAAGTCCTGCACGACCGTGAAGGTGTCAGTGATGAGGTTCGCGACCGTATCCAAAAACTGCTGGTAGAAATGCAATATGAACCCAATGCGATCGGAAAAGCATTGGCACAACAAAAAAAGCCGAAACTCATTATCATTTCACTTTTGAAAGTTGACTCGCTTGATGAAATCAAGGAGGGAATTGAAAGAGCATATAGCGAAGTCGAAAGCTTTGGATTGAGAATCGAGTACCAGGTTAGCAGTGTAGCCAATTATACGGAGCAAGCGGAAAATTTGCGTTTGCTGCTTAAGCGGAAATTCGATGGGTTGATCGTTGCACCGATCCGGAATCCACTGATTACGGAAGAAATCAACAAACTTGTGGAAAAAGGTATTCCCGTCATTACGGTCAATACCGATTTGCCTGAAAGCAGAAGAACCTGCTTTATTGGACAAGATTCAGTTCGTGCTGGTCGAGTTGCAGGCCAGTTGATGGGTGAAATTCTGAATGGACGTGGAAAAGTAGCCATCATTACAGGATCGACCCTGATGCTGAATCCAACGGAACGTCTGCAAGGATTCAATGAAGTCGTCAGTGAACACTATCCTGGTATTGAAGTGGTCGAAGAGATCGAAACGAAAGAAATTGCTTTGATCACTTTCCAGAAGGCGATCGATGTTGTCAACCGGTATGATGATTTATCTGGTATTGTCATTACCTGCGGACAAGTCAATGAGCTTGGCAAAGCCGTTCGCATGTTGAATAAGAGCAAAAAAATCAAAATCATCAGTTATGACCTCTATCCAGAAATAAAAAAGCTTGTAGAAGATGGAACGATAAACTTCACCATCTGCCAGAACTTAGGCTCACAGGGTTTTCGCAGCATGAAGACCATGTTTGAGATTGTATTTAATAACACATACCCGAATGCTCAAGTGATGAATTCTGAGATCGATATCAGAATTCGCGAAAACATTAACTTGTGAAATGCATTTCTTAAATATGAGCGCTATTTTTTTGCCGATAACGAGCGCGTGCTCGCAATTATAAAGATACATATGCAATAAACACAAACAATTAATCCACCTTCATGTGCACTCAAAGAGCACGTGCTCTAAATAGAAATTTGAATTAACCAATTACCAGCAATGGATTAAAGCGGGAATTTAAGCGTGAGAGGAGGTTGTTTGATCCCGCTTTATATAGAGATCGAATAAATAATTAATTATCGGAGGAGAGAAAAGTCTATGAAAAAACAGTTGATTGTCCTGGCTATGATTCTTGTTTTGATGGTTCCCTTCATGGCAGCTTGTGCATCCACTGGCACAACCGCTGCAACCACTGCAGCACCTGCTGGTACGGCTGCTGCCGCTGAAACCACAACCGCACCTGCCGGAGATACCATGACCATTGGCTTTGTTGTCAAGTCTCTGGCTGATCAACACTGGGTTCTGGTCAAAGCCGGTGCAGAAGCAGAAGCCAAGAAGCTTGGTGTGAATGTGAAATTCATTGCACCGAATTCTGAAAGTGACGTCCAGACCCAGGTTGATATGATTGACACCCTGGTCGGTGAAGGCGTTAACGCCCTGTGCGTGGCTCCCTCTTCCCAGGACGCAGTCCTTCCCGCTTTGCAGAAAGCCGGTGAAGCTGGTATCCCGGTTCTTGCGATCGATACAGACACATCCTATGACAAAAAAGTCGCCTTCATCGGCACGGGTAATGAAGCCGCTGCCAAAATGGGCGCAGAGTATGCAGCCAGTGTCGTTGGCCAGGGTGCCAAGGCCATCATTCTCCGTGGCCGTCTTGGTGACCCGACCCATGACCAGCGCGAAGCTGGTATCAAAGCAGCACTGGAAGCTGCCGGTGTTGAAATCCTTGAAATCAAAGACGCTGGTTCCGAAGCTGAAAAAGGTCTCAATGTCACGCAGGACTTGCTGACTCGTTTCCCTCAGATTGACCTGGTTATCACCACCGCTGACTCGATGGCTCAGGGCGCTCAGCGTGCCATTGAAGCTGCAGGCGTTGAAACGCTGGTGATGGGATTTGACGGGACCCTTCCGGTTTGCGAAATGGTTATCGCTGGCAAGATGCTGGGATCGACTGCCCAGAATCCCTACGAGATGGGCGTCCTCGGTATTCAGAATGCAGTCAAAGCTGCCAAAGGTGAGACTGTTGAAGCTCGCATCGACTCCGGTGCTGTCGTCGTCAGCAAAGACAATGCCGATGCGTTCCTCAAGGAACTCGAAGCAAAGGTTGCTGGCGCTCAATAAGCCAACGCAATTGCATGAACTCAAGGTGGAGGGCCTTCTGGGCCCTCCACCTACGAAAAAGGATAATGGCGGTAGACGATGGGCGAGATAATTTTTGAATTGAAAAATATAACCAAATATTTTCCAGGTGTCATTGCTCTGGATGATATGAGTTTTCAAATTCGTGCAGGTGAAGTGCATGGGCTCATCGGGGAAAATGGAGCTGGCAAGTCTACTTTGATCAAAGTACTGACCGGAGTACACAAACCTGACAAAGGCAAGATCATCATGAATGGATCTGAAGTCACTTTTCAAGGCCCCGTGAATGCACTGCAAAAGGGCGTTGGTTGTGTCTACCAGGAACTGAACATTGTTCCGCAATTGAATGTCATCGACAACTTGTTTATGGGGCACTACATCCAGCAGAAAAAATCACCTTTGCTGAATTATTCGGAAATGAAACGCCAGACGAGTGAAATCATGGAGTCGTTGGGCGCCGATGTGGATCCAATGCGAGAATGCTCGACGCTCGGTATTGGAGTCCAGCAGACAATCGAAATTGCCAAAACAATCCTGCACAAGTCCAAACTGATCATCATGGATGAACCAACATCCAGCTTGTCTGAAAAAGAAGTCAAACAATTGATGGCTACCATACGTCTGCTCAAAGAGCAGAATATTGCGATCATATTTGTTTCACATAAGCTTGAGGAAATCTTCGAAATCTGCGATGTCGTCACGGTCATGCGTGATGGAAAACATGTGAGTACCAAGCCTGTCGTTGAAATGACCAAGGACAAGTTAATCGCCGACATGGTTGGGCGCAGTCTGGACAACCTGTTTCCAAAGAGAAGTTTCGACCGGGGCGAAGAGTACTTGCGCGTTGAGGGTCTGACAAGCATCGGCAAGTTCAAGAACATCTGCTTTACTGCCTTTGGCGGCGAAGTCCTTGGCTTCTCAGGTCTGGTCGGAGCTGGTCGGACGGAGCTGTTTCGTTCGATTTTCGGAATGGATCCGATCGATAAAGGAATGATCTACATCCGGGGCAAGGACGCGAAAATCAAAACCCCAGCGGATGCAATCGACCACAGGATTGCCTTCTTGACCGAAGACCGCAAAGGTGAAGGTTTGATCCTGGATGATTCGATCCTGAACAATGTCACTTTGGCAACTATTGATAAGGATGTCAAAGGTGTGTTTCTGGATACTGCTAAACGCAAGGCGAAAGCAGACCAAAACGTCAAAGAGCTGAGGATCAAAACTCCAGGCTTGGATACCAATGCGGGTACTTTGTCTGGTGGTAACCAGCAAAAAGTGGTTATTGGCAAGTGGCTCGCAATGACTGATTCGACAGAACAAATCGAGAAGATCCTGGAAAATGAATTGGGTACTGGAA